>JAPLFR010000001.1:300000-466836 GCA_026390575.1 Ignavibacteriales bacterium | reverse complement strand
CGTACGTATGTCTTATTCAGAAAGATATCCCGATTCGTCTCTGAAAATAATTCTTGATATCCGCCTCGCACGACTACTTGTTTTTGCGTTGTCATCACTTCGCTGTACGATCCCCGGGTTACTTTGATCGTATCTCCTATTGCCGCCCGCGTGAGTGCTGTTTGGATGTTACGCAGAGGTGCCGTTGCTGTACCAGAATTCGCGTCGCTACCGGCAGTGGACACACAGAGAGTAATAACATTCGGTATTGAACTTGCAGCAACGCTCTTTCCGCTCTCTAACCTCGCACTATTCAAAGCCGAGACGCGGAAGTAGTACTTCGTGCCGTTTGTAAGACCGATGATAGTCTTGGAAGTATCTGAGATAGAAGCAGATGATGAGTCTTTGAGATTAACAGATGTAGAATCTGTTCCCATGTAAATTCGGTATTTCAAGAAATCGGCTTCTGTATTTTTATTCCATTTCAATGTCACTTGTCCGTTGCCGGCAGTGGCGGTAAGGTTTTGAGGAGCGGCAGGGGTAGTGTTGGAACTAACTGTATTGCGGAAAATGGATAGCGTGCTGCTGCTATTTGCTGTAATAAGGTCAGGCTTTCCATCACCATCCAGATCACCGATGAGGATCGCCCGCGGACCAGTTCCTGAGGTAAAGTTCAATGCCGCTTCAAATCCGGCATTACCGGATGTACTGTTGCTGCGGAATACGGAAATGGTGTTGCCCGTGCTTCCATTATAATTTGTTGCCGCGATATCTATTTTTCCGTTTCCGTCCAGATCGCCAAGAGCAACCCCAAATGGCTGGGTTCCTGTAAATCCGACTTTTGAGGCAAACGAAATAGCGCCGCTTGAGCTTGTATTAAGAAGAACGGATAGTTGTGTGTTTGAGGAGGATGTTCCAGCCACTATATCCAGTTTCCCATCTCCATCCAAATCTCCAATAGCAACAGCACTGCCAGTGCTGTTGATCGAGTAATCGGAATTTGTCGCCAATGAAATAGAGCCGACCGCGCTTGTGTTTCTAAAAACAGAAACAATGCTGTTCACGCAACTTGCTGCGGCAACATCTATTTTTCCATCTCCATCAAAATCGCCTACGGCAAGAGTCCAAGCATACACATTTGTTCCAAACGATTGAAATGCTGCAAATGAAATAGTGCCGACAGAACTTGTATTGCGAAGAACCGAAATATTACTACCATTCCCCGAAGCGATAACATCCAGCTTGCCATCTCCATCCAGGTCGGCCAGTGCAACGCCCCATGGATTGGAACCCATGGCAAAGTCTACATTAGAGGCAAAAGATAAATTACCGGGTGTACTGGTATTCCTGAGAACAGATATTGTATTGCTACTATTATTGGTGGTGACAATATCCAGTTTGCCGTCTCCGTCTATATCTCCCAATGCGACAGTATACGGTGCATTTCCTGTATTGAAATCTACTTTTGTAGCATAGGTAATAGAGCCACTGCTGCTTGTGTTAAGGAAAACAGAAACAGAACCGCCTGAATAATTTGACGCAACGAGATCCAGTTTGCCGTCTCCGTCAAGGTCGCCTTCAGCAACGCTAAAGGACTGGCCGGTGGTGTTCACGTCCGTTTTCGCGGCAAACGATGTTGAAGTAAGGCTCCAGTTACCGGAAAATGTCGGTGTATAGAATAATCTGGATGATGCGCTGAGATTATTTGTTGTCACGGTAATCGGGGCATAAACAGCTCCGGATGGCACAGTGACGGCCAGTGATGTTGCCGTTGCATTGGTCACAGATGCCTTTATACCGCCAAAGAACACAATATTATTGGATGCCGTAGCGCTGAAGTTTGTGCCGGTGATTGTTACCGTTGTGCCAATGGGTCCGGAGGTTGGAGAAAAAGAAGTGATTGTGGGAGGATTACCGGATGAAGATGTTGTTGCGCTGCCAACTGCACCTGGTGAATTTCCATTAGCATTATATGCTTGAACAAAAAAATCATACTGCGTCGATGGATTTAATCCTGTAACCTGATATGATGAAATATTTGCACCAACAGTCGCAGAATTTGTATACACGCTACTCGCACTAGTACTCCACTTGATGCGAAATCCCGTTTCATCTGAAGAATTATCCGTCCAGATCAGATTGACCTGCGAAGCCGAAGCGGCTGTTGTTATTAAATTGGTTGGACTGAGCGGCGGAATTTTTAACGATACCACGGAATTGTAAATATCCGCATCTGTATTTATCCCTGTCCATACTGCATACGCCTGCCTGGTTCCAGATATGGAACTTCCAGCAATTCCCGGAAAATAATTCATGCTTGCATTGGTGCTGCTGGAACTGTCAGGAGTAGAGAAGGCGAGCTCATTCCCGGCCATAGCAACACACATTCTGTTATTCCGCATAAAACCAACATAGAAACTGAAATCAACATCATGGGTTATCGTTGGGAGAATTTCATTCGAGGAAGATCCGGCAACAAGGACTTCCCTCCAAGTAACTCCACCATCTGAAGAAAGAAGACCATTGATATCAAAATCAGTTGCTGTTTTGTAGTCCACAGCATTATTGGAATAATCATATTGATAGACGATAGCAACACGTAGGCCGACAGTGGAAACCAACGGTCCTATTTTAGCATTGGGTCCGCCGTTCACATTTAACGGAATTGAAACTTCGGACGACCAGCTACTTCCAGAACCGTAGATTGTCGATTTTCGTATCATGATGGTGCCAGTGTTGGTGCCGCTTCCTAAATAGGAAACAAATAGTCCACTAGAACCAAAATCCATACCTACAGTCGGTGTACTTAATGCAGGCGTTGTATATCCTAAAGATTGATAGTCTTCCCATGTTCGTGCTGTGTCTATCGATCTACTAAATAACACTGCCGTACTTCCATCCGATTGTCGGAAAAGGTACGTTAGATAGATATATGGGGTTGTTGGATACTGCACTGCGTCTGTACAGAGTTGTTGACCAACAACATAATCTGTTGCTGTAATTGTAGGAGACGAAACATATGTGAATAGACCATCTTTAGTCGTTCGATCAAATCTATATGTTCCTAAATACTGAACATAGATGAAGGAGATAATTACCTGATTGCCGGCAAGGCAAATCTTTGGATTTTCAAGAGATGCTGCTGAACTAAAAATTGAGGTCCATTTGGTCCATGACGTTCCTCCATCGGTGGATTTGTAAATTGAAACTTTGCCGTACGGATATCCGCCTGTTGTGTCATTATTCACAAAAGCTGTAAACATTTCGTTCCCATCGACGGCGATCTGTGGAGAGAATTGATTATCAATACCGTTATACACTATTCCCTGCGGCGTCATACTCATGGACTTGCTGATTTTTGCAGAGAGTACCGCATTTGATATTGGTGCCTCGTTCGACACCGATTCGCTCTTGATATCCATAGGCCTGACATTTGAATTGAAGGCAGCAGATTTGGTCATCGGTTGGAAATACGGTTTGGTAGTTGCATTTGATCCTGCTAACTGCGGTGTGGAATAAACTTGCTCTTTTCGCAACTCATACTTTTCTGACTTCTGAACTTGACATAAAAGAACTGCTGGAATAAAGAAAAGAAACAAAAAGAATTTTACGGAGAACCTTGTCAAGGTTCTCGAGTCACCTTCGCAAGGTTTCTGTGTCTTCACTGTGTTACCTTGCGAAGGTTTCCTATCAACCTTGACAAGGTTACCGGTGAATTTGTTTGTTACTCTCGGAAGGTTTCCAACTAAATTTGATTGGTCGGTATCAAATGTCTTCATATAATCCCCTTTTTTCCTGCCTTCTCTAGATTTGACAAGTCTGCAAGACTTGTCAAATCTATTTATCTATTTAATCTTCATCGATTAAATTCATAATTGCAAATTCATTTGTCATCTGATTATGAAATTCTATAAAAGCTTCTTTACCGCCAAACCATTCAAGCACCTTATCTCGATCAACAACGTTTGATTGTCCTGAATGAATGATTGAATATGATGAATATAAATACGTCTGAAAATTTTTGACAAAACCATGTTTTTGTGGATTAAAATGAATGTAATGAACGAGCCAAGCAAAGTACTCATTTGATGTAACTTCACGCCGACCGAAAGGGCGTTGGAATAACGCGCCTGTCTGTCCGTACGCCTTATTAATTGCCTTCGCGTAACTAATGAAGAAATTCCTAAATTTATTTGTTACCAAACTAGACTTGACAAGTCTTTGAGACTTGTCAAGTCTATCATCCTTAATTCGTACCAACACATGGAAATGATTTTTCATCAGGCAATAGGCAAATGTTTCCGCAATAGGAACAATATGTTTTGTGTACTGTTGTAGGAAGTAATCATAATTCCGATTTTCGTAAAACAAGTTCTCACGGTTATTACCACGATTGTAAATGTGGTAATATTTGCCTTGTTCTAGTTCCATTCCTTTTCTAGATATGACAAGTCTTATAGACTTGTCATATCTTCCTTTCTTTTTTTATGGAAATTCTGGCGAAGCCGGCAATGCTTCAGGCGGTGGAGTTCCACTAGAACCTGGTTTTAACAGAAACACTGCTGCACCTCCTGCTACTAGCGCTCCACCTACATACCACATCCATGAACTACTACCCTTACTCATGGAACTTACCCGCAATTCTTTTCCCGTCATCCCTTCCGCCATCTCCTTTGCCATATCGGGCACGATCTCCGTTGCAAGTTCATCAACTTCGCCTGAATGCTGGCGGCTTTTATTCTGAATAATCTGTGAAGTTGCTATATCAATAAGCTGTATGTTCACATTATACACGCGTCCTATCTTGCCAATCGTGCCGGCAAACATTCTCTCTACCTTCAAAATCTTGCCCGCTTCTACAATGCATTCAACCTGCGAGCACGCTTCAGACTGCTGGAATCCCTGTTCCTGTAAAATAACTTTGATCCGGCTGCGATCAACAACATTGAATTCACCGAACTCGACGAGCCGGGACTGGAAAATATCGGAGAGCGATGCCGCTTCTTCCTTCGAGATTCCGCCGCGTGCATCGAAATCAAGGACGGCTATATTGATTTTTGGATGAGCCTGAGATGGTTTCATCTGTCGGCTTACTGCTGTTGGTACGATGCTAAAAGAAAGAAAGAAGACAAGAACAAATCGGATAAGTGCGGGCGCCAAAAAGTAATTCATTCGCATGCGAACCCCCTCCTGTATTACTGATGTAAAGCGCGATGGATATAATTATAATTTCATTAGTTTTAAATAATCTTTCAAGTTGAAATTAAATCGTTTGTCCTATGCTCAAACTCTCCCAGGACTATCACAATTCTTCCAGGATTTCATTATTTCTGCGGGCCATCAAGAGCCACCAGAATTTCTTTTACGACATTTGGTAAAAATTCATCACCAATATCTTCAAGATCATCATCATACGTTCTTGAGATGGCAAGAACAACCTCGGAAGTTCCAACATCAATCATCTTAAGATTGAGCACGTACTTATCGCCAAGTTTGCCGATGGAACCGGAGAACATGTGATGTATTGCAAGAATTTTCGCCGCCTTCGCCATCCCATTTCCATCTTCCTGTGCAGATTGAAATCCTTGTTCAATTAAAACTGCAGTTAAATGTTTTCTATCGATAACAGTAAACCGTTCCGTTTTCTGAAGCGCTGCTGCAAGCATATCCATCACGCTTTCTGCTTCGCCGGCTTTCATACCAGCTCGCGATTCAAAAGGGAGTATACCGCAGTTCATCTTTGGTTTTTTAACAACTTGTTCGGGTGCAGCACATCCGAGAAGAATAAAAGAAATGACAAAACAACATACAACAGTTCGGCACATCGTGCACCTCTCTGCAGGTAGATGAGTATAGATTTTTGAATGATGAATTCAGGATGCTCGGTTTTATTTTTTAGTACCAACCTTCTCTTGTACCAACTCTTTGATCAGTTTTTCAAGTTCAATATGGAAATTTTCATTATATCCGCGGTTGATCTTGCGCACAATTCCAAATTTATCTATGACAACAATCATGGGCAGTCCATGCACCGTGTAGAGCTGCGCAAACCGCGTTGCCGGATCGAGAAGACATTGCACATTGTACCCCCTCGACATGTATACCTGTCGGATCGTATCTTCGTTTAATTCGGATTTCTCCATGGTGTTGATAAGAAAGAATTTTATAGGTTCATTCTTCATTTCCTCAGATATTTTTTCAAGAAGAGGGATCTCAACTTTACATGGCTGGCACCACGTTGCCCAAAAACTCAGAACAACAACATAACGGTTTTTATTTTTCCAAGAATCACGAAGAGTCTCGCCCGTGTAATCGCGCAGAAAAACGGCATTATCCGTGAGAAGATCCCGCATAACGAAAGATGGAGCTACGCTGCCCACCTTGAGGGAATCACGTCTATATATATTCGAAGATGCAGCTGGATTGCCGGCACCTGCTGAAACTGATACATTTGAGATTATGAGAATACCTGTGAATATTCCAAGTACTATTGATTTTTCAAAATATTTACAGATTGTCATTCTTTTCTTTCCTCTCTCTTCAATTATTCACACTTTCTCATATAACGAAATCTTAACAAGAAATTACCCCTATGTCAAGGGAAACCAAAGATTCATAATAATCTCAAAGATGTCGCTTCAACACAAATATAGCAATATTAAGGTTACGGTTGCATTTCGTCTGGCACCTTGTTAGATTAGCAACAATTATATTTTAAAGAATCCTCCGTAGTACATACCAAAAAAGGCAGACTTTATGAATCCATCCACGATCGTTAAAGCAGGTCTCAAAAAGTATTACGGTTTCATCTTTGCTGTAGGGACTATTCTACTCGCAGAACTTTTTTTCAATACATCGTTCCTTCCTTCTTTAGGAACAAACCTCTTTCAAGCGATAGAACAGCGTGGATGTGATATGCTCATGCGTGCACGCGGCGTAAGACCGTACGGCAATGACATCATCATGGTCAAAATTGACGATTACACAGATAAATTGCTTGGGTGGCCTATACCCCGTGATCAATACGGTGCCGTCATGACACTTCTCAGTAATTCAGGTGCAAAAGCCGTCGCACTTGACGTTCCTCTTCCTCCCAAAAAAGATGTCGATACAATGCAAAATATTTTGTTAGTAGAATACTTGAAACAAGCACAAGGGACATTTCAAGTTATTGGTCCATATGTTCCTTCATCAACAGAGAGACAACACGTCAGTCGTCGCGATGTAGACAGCGCTGCACATTACATCATAGGACGTTTTGGAATTCCAGCTCCATATCTGAATCATTTCCCACGCGCACCAATCATCAACGATTATCCATTTCTTGAATTGGCTGAAGTTTCGACCGGCATCGGACATGTATTGCTTATTCCCGATACATTAGATGGAATTATTCGCTCAACTCCTTTATTCGTAGAATACGCTGAACGACTCTATCCATCTCTCGGAATGACGTTGGCAATGTATGTATTGAAGATTGATCCAAAAGACATTTCCTTCGAAGATACTGACGATGGAACTATAGTCAGAGCAGGCACAATGGAAATTCACACAGGATTGTGGGGTGAAGTTCGTATTAACTATATCGGAAAGGGAAGCCAACTTCCTTCTGTATCCTTATTTGATATACTCGCAGCAGCTAAACAAGGGAATGAAAAATTCTTTGATCAATTTAAAAATAAAGTTTGCATTATAGGTCCGACTATCCGTTCGGTGGGTGATTACTATGCAAACCCGCTTGAAGAATCATCAGCTGGATTCTTTACTCATGCAAACATTTATGACATGATCGCCACCAACAGATTTTTAATTCCGGCGCACGCATGGATTCAATTCTCCATTCTTGCTCTGATCACTTTGGCAATCGGATTCGTTGCACATACGTGGAAGATGCGTGCTGGAGTTGGAATCCTTCTCTTGGTTGCAGTACTCTATTCCATCTTCGCTTATAGTGCATTCGCATTTTTCAACGTTTTGTTCCATATTGCCGAACCGTTGTTTGCATTCTCCTTATGTTTTGTTTCAACCATTGCTTTTCGCGCTGCAACCGAAGGTCGTCAGCGGAAAATGATTACCGATCTGTTCGGACGTTATGTCGATAGTACCATTGTCGATATACTCATTAACGATCCACAACTTGTTAAACTTGGCGGTGAAAAGCGTGAGATATCCATCCTCTTTTCCGATATAAAAGGATTTTCTACCATTTCAGAAAAAGTAGATGACGAAACACTCGTCAAACTTCTCAATGTCTATATGACTGATATGACAAATGTTATACTCAAGCATCAAGGCACCGTCGATAAATTCATTGGTGATGCGATTATGGCATTTTGGGGAGCACCCCTGAAAGATGAGAACGCTACGTTCCACGCTTGCGTGTCAGCACTTGAAATGCAGTATCGACTCGAACGATTGCAGCCAAAACTGTACAAAATTGGTAATGTGGAAGTCAGGCAGCGTATCGGGGTTAACACGGGGACATGTACGGTTGGAAACATGGGATCTGAGCAAAGACAAAGTTATACAGCAATTGGAGATCCGGTCAATCTTGCCTCGCGATTAGAGGGTGCAAATAAACAGTACGGCACATGTATTCTTATCAGCGAAACAACGTATCAACAAGTAGCAAAACGTGTCGTTGCCCGCGAAGTAGATCGCGTTCAGGTTGTTGGAAAAACTGAGCCGACCCGAATCTATGAATTGATCAATCTCGCCGATAAGCCGATAACTGATAAAATGAAATATTTCCTTGAGATATATGCTGAAGGGTTGAAATCATATCGAGAGCGCCGTTGGGATGAAGGTATTGCATATATGGAACATGCGACGCAAAAAATTCCAGATGACCCGGTGTGTCTGCTCTACATCGAACGGATGAAACTTTACCAAATCTCCCCGCCTCAGTCCGACTGGAATGGCGTCTTCGTGCTTCATTCAAAATAAATAAAAATATTCAGCTCAACAAAGTTCACCTTACATAATCGCAACGTTTTTTCAATCGAGGATTCTCTTGACCTTGACGCTGTGGTGCGTTCGTTGATAATTCACTGTTGTGTGGAAGAGAGGCGAACGTGTAAAAAGATTTATTCGGTAATCGCAAGAACGAGCGGAGTGTTATCGCTTGCGACAGATGTTTTTGTCTCAAGAACTGATATTCAATCGAGATGCACATTTGAAAACATTGAAGGCAGCGTGAAAACTGTAACTTTGGAGGATTGCTGTTTCAGTTGGTTCCGAAGTGCGACAGCTTCAGACGAGGTTGATGAAGTATTACTATTTTGGATACTTGCCAACGTGTTCAGCGTTGGTTTTACCGGGCGGTTGACTGCGAACATGACTGTTTGTGTTGCCGAGTTTGTTGTTTGTGAAAATGCCAAAGGACTCAACACAAGAGCTAGAATAAAGAGTGAACTTATGGAAAGAAGTTTTTTCATGATTTTACTTAATTCGTAAGCGTTAATGTAACCATTCGTGATGTTGCTGGAAGCTCAGTGACATCTGCATTCGCTGCAAATGTGTAACTGATAGTTTGATCTGTCTCGACTCCCGTGCTGATTCCCGTCACGACATTTACCGGAGTCATTGCATTTGATAAATCAACTGAACCGACGCTTGCGGCTTTGCTGCTTGCCAATTTAATCATCAATTTTGTTCCAGCAGGCATCCGATCACTAATGGATGCAACGATTTTCATATTACCAACATTTGTCGATAAACTATATTTTGTATTCTCATCGCTGATCGAAGTAGAGTTGGATCCGCTGGCTTCATCTTTAATAATAAGCTGACTGGGATTGCCTACTACCGAAATCTTGGAAATCGGCTTCACTTCAAGTGTAACAGATTGCGTGGCTGTATTACTATGACCTTGTGAACGTACTTCATCGAAAGCTATGGCTACTAGTAGGAGAAGGACTATGGCAGTAAGAATTTTCACACGTGAGACTTGGATGAGTGTCATAAAAGAACTATTCATTTGCATAATGTATTGTCGACCAAGGGCCAGTAATCAGCTGTTGTGAGAACGGAGAGTATTCTTGATGCATTGAATGAAGTGCACAAGCGTTACGGTGTTTTATATGTCAATGGCACATTGAAATAATTCAGATTATTTTTGATTGAAGTGAAGAAGGGACAAAAACCGAAAGGAGGTTTCAGTAAATTTTTAATGATTTAAATTAGTAGTGAGAGAAATTTTAGTATCCGCAGCCACCACGCTGATAGTTGAGTGTTACCACTCCCTTAGGTTCAATGTCACCGTTCTTCCTAAACGTGTACCAGATATCACGGTGCAAGAAATACACTGGTCTGTCTCAACTACCTTGCCATTTCCGATAACCACATTCTTTGGAGTTCCATCTGACAGATCAACTATCCCAAGACTTGTACCCTTCTTGCTTGACACTTGAATTAAGAGCTTCGTTCTCGCCGGCATTGGTTCGTCAATGGATGCTAGGATCTTCCAATTTTGGGAATAGGTCGACAGGTTATAGTGTCCCTCTACCATTTTACTGTGAAAAGCGAGGAATCGATTGGAACCATTGTTCACGGAAATGGAACCAAAGGGCTTTATTTCAAAAGCACCCAGTGATACAATGGCTGTCATGACTAGTAGTAGGAAAAGGACTATGGCTATAGGATTTTTCAACCTTCGTGTTGGAGTAATATATGCAAAAGGATTATTCATTGTCAAGTGGTATTTTGTATTTATATTCGCAATTAAGTTTTTCATATGCTTGATTTGTTTACTTCATTTTAAATGCCAGACAGACCAAACCTGACTCGCTTTTTAGTGTTCTGTTAAGTTATTTAAAAGAAAGGAGTTAAGAGATAGGAAAAAAACAGCAAATTTTATTTTAGGTATGAAAAATTGAATTTTCTACAATAGCGATTCTGCGTGTACAATTGATATATATGAGAGAATCAGGATGGTAACTGGTAACTAAAGAGGTAGATTGAAGAGATTTTATTGCTATTCGAAATTGAAATTGTGGCCGAAATCCATAGCGTCTTCTCTGGATTTGAAAACACCAATAAAGACGCAAAATCGTAAGCCCAATGCTGGCTCACGTGCAATCATAACGTACGTTTTGAGTCTTGGGAATTTAGTTATTTGTTTCACTACTCGCCTCACTTTTGATCGTGTGGCCCAAGAAGAAACTTGAAGAACGTACCCGGTTTTCTTTATATTGGAAATCACTATGCATGGCTTCTCAGCTTTCATTACTGGCGGAGGAGTTACAATTTTCTTTTCAATGATTGGAGGTGCTTCCTGAATCACCTTGCTTAAAACTTTTTTTTTTCCGCTTTTCATCAGGAGATTGTCCAGCGCCTTCAAACGAGATATTACGCGACGTGCATGGACATTGTCGGGATACTGATCGTTGAGAGCCTGGTAGGTGTCTCGGGCTTTCTCTCGTTCATCTATCTGCTCATACGATCTGCCCAGCATATAGTATGCATCAGGTTTTTTATTAGATGAATCCAGAGCAATAACTTTTTGGAAATGTTCTATAGCGTCACTATAATTACGTGTAGCATAATTGCATTCACCCATCCAGTACTCACAGTTACCGGCGAGAGATTTTTCAATTCCTCTCTCAAGCAAACTGCTAAAGAGGGCATGAGCATCGCCGTAATTTTTCTCTTGGAAAAGTGAAATTGCTTGAGAATATTCTTCACGAAGAGATGAATCTACACTTTTTTTCTGGGTAGGACTTGGTGCCGGTTCGATATTTTCTTTGAGAATGTTGGAATCAATATTGTCTCTCTTGCCGGGCAGAGAGACAATGAACTTTCTGACGGAATCACTCGCTATGACTTTCATCGTATCCACTTCTTGAACCGGTTTTGTCACTTTGAATAGGCTTTCACATACAATGACAAGGTCTTCAATGATATCCCCTTGCATCGAGTGATGCACCGTAACGGCGAGAGGACCGCTCTGCTGGATTGCTTGAAGAAATTTAAGTTGCTCAGGATCAACCGCAAGCGTATAACTCCCGGGTGCGACATTCATCGCATAGAATCCTCCATCTGCAAATGTGCGAAGCGTATCGCCGAAATTTCCTTCGGTTGCCCGCATGATGACGCGGCTTCCACTGAGTGGACTACGAATTCCTTCCCTTTCTAAATAGACGTTTCCAGAAATAGTTCCACCACGATAAAATGGAATTTCGATCCGCCTCATTTGATTCGGATCGACAACAAAAGAAAACTTATCGATTGTGGGCACGAGATTAGGATCGACCTGTTGTTTGTCAACCTCTAGATTGTATCGGAAGTAGCTTTCTAGCTGCGTCACCCGGATGATGCTGTCTCTGCCAAGCTCAATCTTGCCACTTCCTTCGACTTTGACCCCTCTTGCCGGAATGAGCTCGTCTCCAGCATTGTACTTACCGTTATAATTGTTATCGACAAACAGTTTTACATCAACGCCGCCTTTACCAATTTGTTCGCGGTTTGATAAGAACACCGCGCCACGGTCGAGTGCTACCGAGCCATAGAGTGATTGGCGAGATGTCATGCTTTCATTCGAGAAATCAAAGACCGAAGAGGTGCGCGTAAAATTTAAATCCATAATCAGGCCAGCCTCAAACGATGTTGTGTTGCCTGCAAAGTTACGATCAAACCCTAGATTGAATTGAAAGATCTGCATAAATGTTTTAGAAAATTGGAGGCTCGCATCCTGAAGGGACCTGGTCTGCAGATCGTATGTTACGGCACCGCGCAAGAAAAATGCCTGCAAGAAATTTGGGAGAACCGACGAGCGTGGCAGCATGTACATAGCCGTCGTTGTAAGGAGACCATTACCATTAAAGTTCAAGGGACTCACTTCGGTGCCAGTCATTACTTCACTATAGCTCATGAGCCACTGTAAATTGATAAGACGGGTTAAAAGATCGAGTCGTTTCGACAAACGTTTTCCCGACGCAGCATCCGTGTAGTCCTCGGAGATCCTGAATCCGGTGCCAGATGAGATAAACGTTAGAGGCAACGAGAGAGCCAGGCTTGCATTCTGCTGAGGCGATGTGCCGATGAGTGTATCACTCAATAAATATTTTGAATATGAGACAAATACACCTGCATTTGAGGCAAAAATAGCGTTCGCATTGAAGAGGTAATATGCGTCCGGTGCCACATTAACATTGAAAATGTACTGGGAAAACAAGCGGGACGAAAATCCGAAATTATATATCGGTTTCAGGAGATCGGTATTGTTGCTGCGCTCGAGGCCTCCATTGAGCGTCAGCCAGTTCGCAGCACCAAAGAGCAAATTTACATTTCCAAAATATGCATTATTCGCCGGATCTACATTATTATTCACTTTACCTGCTTGTATATTGTAACTAAGAATCCCCTTTGGTACAAACGAGAATGGTATCTGAATTTGTTTCTCACTAACATTTATATCACCATATTTGGAAAACGTTTTAATTGAAATTTTCTCTGTTCCGTACGTAAGTGGAAACTGAAATCGATAGTAGCCTGCCGCGTTAGCTTTCTGAAATCCAATCAGGCGGTCATTCAAAAACAATTCGACCTCAGACTCAGGATCGGTGAACCCATCAACGATGTAATTGTCAAACATGACGCGCGGTTCAATAGGTTCGTTTGATAAAGCAATGCCTGTAACCCTCGGAATAAAATCGCTGCCAGTCGTAATCTGACCTGCCGTGAACGAACTGAAATAATTATTCTGCCGCACGACGTAACGCCAGCGAAGGTCGCTGACAGAAGCGGCCTGCCCTGTTGCACCAACCAAGCTCACCTGAATATCTCCTCCAGCCACTTCACCCCCGCCAGTAAACGTATAGTTCGTTCCCTTTGACGAGAGCTTGTCCAACGAAGTAGATACGTTGTAATCGAGGACGGCGCCACCGAGGACTGAACGATCGAGAGCATAACGCAGTGGATATTTCACCGACGGGCCGAAGTCGCTTCCCACTTCCGAACGCACCAACGCCGCCTTCTTGCGAACGAGCGCAGGTAATTCCTTGGACGTCTCGGCAATAATCTGGAGCCGGTTGATGTTCACTATGCTGCTGATGCCAAAGATTTCTTCGAATTTTTCAGCTGCTATGTAAATATCCATCTCCCCTTTGAACATCTCTTCCAATGTCAGTACATATACTTTATCTCCGAGAGAAATCTCATGCCTGACCGGATTAATTGTCATTGGCATTGCAGAGGAAATATACGTCCCTTTAATGGTATTCTGTCCCTCGATGGTATAATAAACTTCAAAAATATTGAATAATACTGTGACGGGAAGAAAGATTTTATCATTCTTCACTGCAACCGATATGTTATAGCTGCCCAATCCCTTGAGAGTGTACCCAAATACCACTTCATCATATTGGGAGGATTGCTGCGCGAGCGATCGGGATGGAACAAGAAAACAGAATAAAAAAAATATACGAAGAGTTAATAAGAAGGTTTGTACATCGTTATAATAATTTCTTGAAGGGATGAACTCATGCACATGCGGATGAATCCGGGTCGGTCTTGTTTCTTTTTGTTCTAAACAACCTTCGTCCCCGACAAAGTTTCTTCGAACACCTTGTACCGTGTAAATAATCTTTCTAAAATATTCTACAAACGTTCCCGTTACTATCGATAATGAGTAAAAAAAACAACAATGCTTGAATTGTAAATATGGATTTGGGGTATCTGCATTATTGATAGACGGCATAACCCACAGGCTGTCCTGAGTCCCATACAACAATCTTTTCGAGCGAAGCCATAATGAAGCATATGTACCTTCTCTTATGATGCCACATTGCATCATTCAAGATTCACATTCACTTCTTTGGTCACCGGTTGAGCTTGCAATAAGTCTTCCGTCGCAACATCCGACCGCTTGGTTTCAAATGTCACAAGAAGTTTATGCTTACCCTTTGCCACTTTTGAAAGGTCAAGGTCTATCTTGTTTTTCATGCGAAAATAAATTGATGCTGTTGCTTCAGACAAAGCCACTTTTTCATTTGCAGCAGAATACAACTCTGCCTTCATGCTGCCGATGAAAGGCGCATTGCCTGTGCGCTCTACATCCACAACAACTGTTAGCTTATTGTTCTTCAATGATGTCATGACATCGTGTACGATTAGACCGGTAGAGACATTCCCTTTCCTGTAGAAAACAGGGAAAATCTGGTCAAACTTGAAATTGATTTGTGCCGTGACTGCATCTGTTACCTTTTTCTCGACGTCAGGTGTTTTCTGAGCCGACGTTACCTTAACTCTGGAGAAAAAGAAAGCATCTTTCACAGAGCTGTTCGCGCGCACTTGCAACCTGACAGTTTGTTCTTGTTTGGCGTTCAAAATAAAACTTTTTGGATATGCACGAACCATTGGATTTAGTGCATATGTTTTTGCAGCAACCGTATCGTTGTAATTCATTATGGCATTGCCCATACTGTCAGCATCGGTATATCCAAATGCAAAGCTTATGCTCACTTCTTGGGGAACTGCAGAATTGTTTGTGATATACATATTCCCGATCCCGCTCTTCGAATCAATAAAGAGCATTGAGGGCGCTACGGTTACCTGGGCAAGAAGCATTTCGGGCACCAAGAATAATGCGGGTATCAGGAAAATTAATAATCTTGAATTGCAACACGTCAAGTGTTTCATTCTGATACTTTTTTCCTTTCTTAAATATTTTTTAACCCCACAGAAAACGTAAACGTCACTCAATTGGGAAATGAGCAACATAATAACAAACAGAAAGCCCTAAAGGTAAGGGCTTCCTGTCTGTGACATCTTAATAAAGCAATTACTAACGATAATTGCAATGATTTTCTATTTGTACTCAACTGAAAAATTAGCATTACCAGAGAACAAACCCGTTTCTGCTCCTGCTGGCAGAGATCCTCCAACCCACAAAGAGTAATTTCCTGCACCACTAGTTACCACATCAGCTCCTGAGGCTAAAGTACCAGCGGTTGCTTGATTCGCTGCACTGGCGTCGCCATTAACTGCAAGTGTTAACGTCAAGGGCGTTTTACCACTTTGTGTCAGTGAAATAGATGCTGGCCAACTGATCAGAACATCTGTCGAGTTTGCACCAGTGACCGTGACTGTACCAACTGTCACTCCGGAACCTACATATTGATGGGCCAAGCCTTTGGGATCAATAACAGCTGTCTTGCTCGCCGGAATGTTTCCGAACGCCATATTTGTTGCATCAATTGTTAAAGCAGTCATAACAGTAGCAGTTGCAGCGACATTTTTATTAACAGTCTGTGCCTGCATATTGCCGGCGACTAAAACCACCAGCATCGCTACTAATAGGGCAAAACTAAATAAATTGCGTGACATATGAACCTCCATTTAATTGTTTGTTTATTTATTGTGTATTAGTTTTTGTTTTATTTTCTTCTATCAATTTCATAGTTAACTTATATCAATCTCCGTGCCAACACAAATTCCCCTTTTTTCAAACGATTTTCGAGCATTAGATAGATTATTATGCCCATAATGAGATTATTGACTCATATTGAGAACTATTATATTTTGTTTAAATACACGATATTATAAAAAGAATCGACATTTTGATACGGTTTGGTATCATAATGATACAAAATTACATAATTGTTCTTACGATGGTATTTTATGATATTTTTAGGATCATTATAATTAAATCTTGCTGGTACAAAGACTTTTAAAGTGCGCATCTATTTACATGAATATTATAATAGGACATTAAACAAAGAAACCATTGACAAATATTGTGTCAGGAAAACATACAATGAGACAGTTTTTTCGAAGTCCAGAGGTTAAAAAGTTGAAATGTTGAGTGGGTTTTATCGCTATTTGTTGCAGTATGAATCTATTAAGAGGATGGGCATTCTTACATATACTCAAGGGTTATAGTCGAGACCGGCAATGGGCCTTTATTTTTTATTGTGGCTTTCTGATGATGGACTAAGAAAAATGTATATGCGACAAAAAGTGGATCACTGAGTTTCATCGAACGCTTTAAAAGATTATTATTTCTTAATCTGAATTGCATAGAATTCCTGTTTGTGATTGTCGCCCGTGTGAAATAAGTCGTTCCATCATTTAAATAACCACAGTCAATTCGCATCGGATATACACTCTGTTTATTCTTTTCAAACAGCTCTGGATTTGTAAAGCTCAGAAGTACAGTTATATTTTCGTATGCTGAGATAGAGAATCCAAAATCGAGGCTCACGATATCTTCACCTCCGTTTTTTACTGAGACCAATTCATTCATGTGTGTTATATCTTCTGCAAACAGAATTTGCAAGTCGCCATCCATCCTCGTAATATTTATAGATGGCAAGACATTCAGCTTGATTTTCATCGAAGATTTTATTTGTGCCTGACTCTCACCCGACCATCCCGCGAACAATATCAACATGACTATCATAGCTTTAAATAAGCGAGCAGCAAAGCAATGCAATTGTTGATTTGTCAAAGCCATACTATCAATATGTTGTGTAATTAACGGATACATTGATTGTTCCAGTATATGATCCAGCATTCACATTACCCACAGGTCCGAGTTTTCCGTACAGAAATAGATATGCCGTTGCAGGTGGAGCTGTATATCCACCGTGTGCAGGAGTAGGAGGGGGGGCAGGTATACCCGCTGTCCTGCGAATCATCGGAAGCGTAATTGCAGTAAATCCTGCAGGAACTTCAACAGCATGCCCCTTTGCCGTGGCCGCATCGGCACTTCCGAGATTTGAATATGCAAAATTACAGATGAATGGTATCTGGCTGCTTGCTCCTGTTGTTAAGTACGTAGAAGCGAATATTGTTACCGTAATATCCCTTGTCGCATCTGCGTCAATTTTAATATACTGAGTTTCGTTGTCGGTCAATGCGATAGTGACTATAGTATTGCTATTGCTAACAATTACCGGTTGCTTTTCATTAAAGTTCAAAGTAGTAGCACTTGCGACCAGAGAAATTCCCTGAGAAGTTGTATAGGCACCAAAATTAATTTTTTGCGCTGCTCCAAAATGGACTCCAAATACAATCAACAGGATCAGCATTTCCCATCGTTTCAGTATGTGTGTAAGCGAGATCATAAAATGTATTCTACGTCGATTTTCAGTTCCATAGTATAATTACCGGGTATAATGTTTTCCAGACCGGAAAGCTGTCCTCCCACCCACAGATAATACAGTCCACCATCACTCAGCTTGACCTCATTTTTCTGCGTGAGAATAACCGATTTCTGCTGGACATTATCCGTACTTCCGCTAACATTGTAGGTGAAATAAAGTTGTGATTTGCCGTTTTCGTGCTGTAGAATCGATTGCTTTTCATTCGTAATCCGCACGAGACTATTCGGAGAACCAACGATTTTTATCTGTCCGGAATGCGAATCTCTTTGTGGATCCACGATGAGATCTGTCGGCGAGAGATTGCCAACCTCGAATTCCAAGTCCTTCATCACAATCAGATCTACATTGCCCACAACATTTGCGGAGGCAGTGATCTTCGTTACAACCTGAGTTGTCGTTTGTGCATCTGCAATGTAACCGATAAGCAAGCTGATCGCAAGTACATATATCAAGTATTTTATCATCTCAGCACGACCATTTTTTTAGTTTGTGTTTTTTCTGCTGCGGTCATTCTGCAGAAATAGACGCCGCTGGCAACGTTTGTTGCATTCCACAATACGACATGATTCCCGGCAGGATATTCCTGGTCGGTCACCGTGGCGACTCTTTGGCCCAGTATATTGAATACCAAGATCGCTACGCGAGACTTTGTCGGAATTGAAAACGAAATGTTCGTAGTGGGATTAAATGGATTCGGATAGTTCTGTGCCAATTGAGGAGAAGTCGGCAAATAGCCTGTCAAATCGCCGTTCGCCGAGATTACTAAGCGGAAACGGGATGCAGATGTGCTGCTCTTCGATAATTTGGCGTTGGGAACTTTCTGGACAACCGGCTGGGGCAATGCAAACATTGATTGTTGATTTGATGCAACACTGAATTTCTTTTGTAAAAGACTGCTGCCCGATGATATCAAGTCGGATGGTGTTGTGTATTGGAACGTCAACTCGCCCGCTTCTGTGATAGAGGTTGCCGTTCCGGTTGCGTCGTCCATGAGTAAGATGTTCCAGCCAGCCGGAAGCTGTCCGTCCCAATTCCAACGGAGTGTAAATGAGCCGCTCAGCGGTTGACCGCCAACTGTTCCACCAACGTACAATGGAAGTGCAAACGGTCGGGTATAACCCGTATCTGGTAAATTCTGGATCTGCATGGCAGGCTGGTTCGTTCCGGCGACAGAGTATAGTATTAAATAATTATTTGAGAGCGGGACCAGACTGAATGCATCGTATGGATCGTACGTCAACTTTCCACTTTGGCTGAACATCAAATATGCCTGCGTTTGAAATCCATTGGCAGAGAGCTCTAATCCGAGAATGGGCGTTGTTCCTGCGACACTTGTATCTGCTTTGCCAGATGTGTTTTTTTGAAGAGAGGCCAATTTAGCGATGTTCGTGTTTTTCTGTCCAGTGGAGACGGATGCCAACTTGCTATTACTTGATGCTATTTTTCCTAGGAACGCACCTCCGGATGTTTTTACATCGTTGTCGCATTTCAATGAAGGACTGGCAGCATTTGCTTTCACCCAAAACGCCTGAAACGGTGCGATCTTTCCGCTTCCAAGATTTCCCGTGGTGCCATTCCACGACTTGTAGCCACTGGTGGCTGGATCCCAAATATAAATTGTTCCATCCATATTCGTCTTTGTCCACCCTGAAGATGCATCCCAATTGATCGTGGATGGAGTCGGATTGCCAACCAGGTTCCAGCCATAATCGACTGCGTTCGTATCGACGAATGTTGTATCATGTGAGGTTGCAAATCGTGCAGTTGCTGTCACGCTGTAGTCAAATGCTGTAGGATCAAGCGGGTTTTCCGTCCCTGTGGTTGTCATCGTCAACGGAAGGACATCGCTGTAGTTGCTGGCTATATCGGGTCTGAGTGCACCATTAAATACAAAGTACATGTAACCCTTTCCCAGTGTGACAGCATCGGAATTGCCTGAGGGTTGTCTCCACGCCTGCAATGAAGTTCCTTGGCTTGTCTCATCCCACGACATGAGATTGGGCTGCAATGATGGATAACTCGATCCCGTAAAGCCCTGCGTCACAAAGGGATTTGCGAACATCGAGCCGACATTCACGTTGTTAGGAGCGGCGAGCATGCGCCACCCCTCGCTGCCGGTGATCTTGGTTCGTACCTGAAGCATCGGTGCGCTGCTCGTGAGGTTGACATAATTCGATCCTTCATCGAGTATAATTTTTCCGGATCCTTGCGTGCTAACTGTGCCGGAGTTGACAGTGAACCCTATGGTTAAGCCAACCTCAAGAGATGCTCCTGTGGCGACAGACCACGTAGCGGTTGTGAATGTGGTCGAGCTTCCCAGTGTGACAACGCCGTTGGTGTTGTTGATGGTAATGTTTGCACTCATCGAGGTCGGGAGTTCCGGACCTGTCGTTTGATTGCCGCTTCCTGCGTATTCGAGCCCGGCGCCCGCACCATAGGTCAGGCTGTTGCTTCCCAGCGGACCGAACGTGGCTGTTCCTTGCATCGAGAGCGTCGAACTAATGGTTGTGTTACCGCTAAGTGTCTTTATTCCACTTCCCGCCAAAGTCAACTTGTTGTAGGTTCCACTAATCACTGTTTGCGCACCTGATCCATCGTATTGCACGTTGCCACCCCACGTCTTGCCTGTCGGGATCGGGGCAGCGCTGGTCGAAGTGAGAACGGCGGTTCTAATTGTCCCGCTGTTCGTAAGCGTTGCAGACGTCAAAGCCAAGACAACTCCGGATCCGAAATTAAGAACATCGCCAGAAGTGACGATGAGGGCATTGCTCACCGTCAACGTTACCGAACCTGAAGTTGGCTGTAGGTTTACAGAGGAATTGCCTGAGAGGAGCAATCGCCCTATAGATTCGTTAGGCAAATCGGTGATTGTCACAGTTCCACCGCCACTAAACTGAATGACATCATTGGCTGCAGGAGTTGTTCTGGAGGGTGTCCAATTGGCCGCAGTAGTCCACGAAGCAGTACCGGTTTGATTCCATACGTAGATGACATAGGTAATCGTTGATACTGACTGAGTTCCTGTTCCACTTTTCACCGGGTTGCCACCCAACGTCGCCACGAATACGCCACTCCCTGCGGAGCTCGGCGCGGTCACCGTCGCGGTATACGTACCATTACTATTGTCCGTCACCGATCCGATCAACCCCGTGCCGGATGACAACGTAATCGTTACGGTCAATCCACCACTGGTCAGAAAATTTCCATTAGCGTCCTTCGCCGTCACAGTCAGCACCTGTGTGCTCACTCCATCAGCTGCGATGTTTGCACTCGTGGGCGTCAACGTCGATTGCGTTGCATCAGCAGCCCCGGGATTGACATTGAAGGTCGCCGTACCGGTCTTGCCTGATCCGGTGACGATGAATGTCATGCCCGTCCCTGCAACTGTCGGCGTCACACTCACGCCTGAGAGCACTCCTGAAGTAAATGCTGCGGAGGTGCCCGTAATCCCCGCCGTGCCACTGTAACTCACCGTGCTCGTGAAGCTCGTCACCGTGTTGTTGTTCACATCCTGTGCTGTCACTGTAACACCCGTGATCGCAGTCCCCGCCGTCTGTGGTGAGCCGATCGCCGAGAGCGCAAAATGATCCAACGCTCCTGGATTGACATTGAAGGTCGCAGTACCGGTTTTGCCTGATCCGGTAACGATGAATGTCATACCAGTCCCTGCAACCGTCGGCGTCACACTCACGCCTGAGAGTACTCCTGAAGTAAATGCTGTGGAGGTGCCCGTAATCCCCGCCGTGCCGCTGTAACTCACCGTGCTCGTGAAGCTCGTCACCGTGTTGTTGTTCACATCCTGTGCTGTCAGCGTAACACCAGTGATCGCGGTCCCTGCCGTCTGTGGTGAGCCGATCGCCGAGAGCGTAAAATGATCCAACGCCCCTGGATTGACCGTCAAACTCGAACTGGCCGGACCTGTCGTTGTCCCATCGCTCGCTGTAATTGTTGTTGTCTCTGCCTTCGTCAGCGTAGTGGCCAGTGTCGTCGTCGATTGGCCGTTGCTGAAACTCACAGCCGTCGTGTATGTCGGCGAGCCGCCCGGGCCTGTGTAGCTGATCGTCTTTGCACCGCTATACGAGGACAACGTGTTGAAGCCTGCGTCAGTCGCCGTGATCCGTACAATATTGAATGATGTGCCGGCCGTCTGCGCTGTCACCGTCCCTGAGTTGCCCGTTCCCGAAGTAAACGTCTCACCCGGCAGCGTAACCACCAGCTTCGATATCGTGCCGATGTTGATCGTCACGCTTCCCGATGTTCCAGTCTTGCTGTCTGCTGAAGTCGCGGTGAAGGTGCCTGCGCCTGTGTTGCCGATGTACTTCATGCCCAACGTCGTAAGGTTGGCCACACCCGAACTGAAATCCCCAGCACTTGTTAACTTGTTTCCACCCGAAAGACCCGAGACCGTACCTGTCAGCGGCGATACTGCAGCGATCGTCACATTGTTCGCTGAGAGATCGAACGCAGTGAAGGTGGCATTCAGGATATCCTGAGCCGTCAATGTGTTTGTACTCGTAAAGGCCGTACCGTTTATCTGTGGACTACTCAAAGAAAACACGAAGTGATCAAGTTGCTGTTCACCGATTGCAAAATCACCGAACATGGTCAGACCTGTTGCCTGAGTATTTGTCGCATTCTTCGTTCCGATCGTTGTTGTGGTCCAGGTTGAAGAACTGTAATTCCGGATAACAAAATTAGATGTATTCGCACCGCCAATGACATCGCCCGCAGCGAAATTCAAAGTCGCCGAGTAGTTGGTGAACGTAATGCCGGAATTGGTCAGGGTCCAATAGCGATTGACATCCTTTGATGAATTAATTCCGGATGTCGAAATGTTTGGATGCTGACCTGTTGTCGTATTGATTTTCAAGTTTCCGGCTACAGAAACACTGGCAAAAAGGGTCGTTACGGGCGTGTAGTTAGTTGCATCGCCGATGTCAAACGTTTTCGAGACATTCGTACCAGTCGCAATCGGAAGTTGCAAATTGCCGTAAACGTACATCCCTGAACCCGCACCGATGACTGAACCAGAAGATCCTATGACAACGTTATTTGCCCCTGTCGTAATCTTGCCGGAGGAAAACGTCAAGCTGTTAGTAATAGTCACCGAGCTGTTCAGGTTGACACCGTTGGAATTGTTGATGATGACACCACCGGTGCCGCTAAACGTTGCCGGAAACTCGGGTCCTGTCGTTTGAGTAGCTGATCCCTTGTATTGCAATGTTGCTGCTGTGCCGTATGTCGGGACGGCAGAGGCAGTAGCAGTACCCTCCATCGAAAGTATGCCGTTAACCGTAACGCCCGTTGTCGTCTTCGCACCGCTTCCATCGAGCGTTAGATTTGTGTACGTGGTTGGATAAACAGTTACAGGGCCCGCATATATATATTTTACAGTTGCACCTGTTCCGTTAAACGTCATGGTATTAGTTGGATTTGCTGAAAGATTGAATGGTGTAGCTCCACTCAACACAAGTATTCCGGTAGCCGCGCCATTTGCTGTAGTGAAAGTGGAAGTCGGCTTGGTAGCTCCCGAAGTAACTGCATTGACGGTTGTCACTGACCCGCCAACAGTTACAGTTCCACTCTGCAAATCAAAAGTCGGATTATTTACTTTGTTTCCAGTGCCATTGGCGTTGCCGTTAAGAATCAGGTTTCCATTTATTGTCAGATTGGATATTGTCGAGGTTAGAATATATGCATTGACAGCATTACCAGCAGCTGAAGTACCAGTAGAACATATATTAAGAGATGCGCAGATTAATGTCCCTGGTCCAGTTCCATCCTGAATTATAAAGGTACCATTTTTGGCGCCGTCAGGCAGACTCACGGCAGTTGTCACTGTAAGAGTAACTCCCGAATTGACAGCAAGAGTGCATACCACTGCTTGACTTCCAGTGGGGATTGATATAGAATTGCAGGTCCTGTTGCCATCTACCGTCAATGTGAACCCTTTACCGATCACAATGTCATCTGTGGCAGCTGGAATTGTTCCCCCCGGCCATGGAGCATTCGCAACCGTAGAACTCCAATTGCCACTGCCTCCAGTTGTAATGGTTGCAGCTCGGAGGTGAGCTGCTGTAAGCAGCAACCCGGCGATCAGGATGAGACGCAATATGTAAGTTCTCTTTCTCAATATTTAAATTTTAAAAATTTTCGTGTCATCTTAATGTATGTCATAAAAGCATTCGTGACCACCATTTGCACATGCAATAGCTGTCTACTTGAAATGTTTCGTGTACATACCTCCAGAAGTTTACACACAATACTTTTTCCAGAAGTGTTGTGTCCATCTTTTATATTTTCGGCATAGGTTAAAAATACATTTTAATAAGTTCTTGTTCCCCTATAAACTTTCCGAATTTCAATGAACTCAGATGATAAACTGCTTCATCGAGTTTTTGCTATACACATCTGCTCCTTTGATGACCAAGAAAGAATTAGTATCATTTTCTTGAAATCATCATTTGTTTAACCTATTTATTCATATAATTTATGTCAATCTACGTGCCATCAAAATTCCAGTTTTTTAGTATTTTTTAGGCATCAGAAGCATTTCTATGTGCAATATTGAGAATTGTGACTCAAAATGAGAAATGTCAATTTGTCGCTATTAGAAACGTTATTAATTATTATTTGACTTTTATGATACAATCGCGTATCATAATGATACAATTATAATAAATATAACATTTCTATTTAAGCGTTTTTTACAATATTTATAGGATTTCTACAAAGAATTTATGCTGGCATATAGATTGATAGATGTACGATGTTCATTATTAATCAATCGTCAAAAAATGCCCTTCAAAATGGAATCAATGGCAAATAGCGTCGAGAGTACGTTAGATGAGTCTGCTCATTTCGGAATTCAGAGGTTGAAGAGCCGAATTGTAAACCAGATTACACATGAATTTCGCACGCCCCTCACTTCAATCATTGGTTTCGCAGAGATGCTCAGCGAAGATATTCCGATCGATGAACATCAACGTGTGGAATATGCCAGTTATATTCGAAACGAGGGATTACGACTTACGAAACTTGTCGACGATCTTATTAGACTTGATTCTCTTGAACAAGGACAAGTTGATCTTCAGTTCAAGGAATCTGAAATTCAGGAAACAGTAAGAGATGCTATAAAACTTATTGCAGAAACAGCACTCACTAATTTCGTAAGCATTTCCGTAGAGATGCCAAATGAGCCTATCCTCTTAAAGATTGACCATGAAAAAATTGTCCATGCTCTCTATCAGTTGCTCCATAATGCCGTCCGATTCACAAAACATGATGGTCTTATAAATTTAAAAATAGAGGCGACAGATAGACATGTAGAAATCTCTATCCGTGACAGTGGTCCGGGAATTTTAACAAGAGATATACCATTTCTCTTTAGAAGATTTGGGAAGCTCTACCGTCCAGGCAAAGAAACGTGTGGCAGTGGAATTGGACTTGCAATCGTGAAATATATTGTTAATGGACACAATGGTGATATCTCCGTACAAAGCCAAGTCGGAGAAGGTTCAACCTTCACAATCCGAATTCCTATTCTTTCATGTTGATTCATCCGATTTTTTTCTTCGTACATAGAAATTAATCCGATAGTGAGTGCACAACGAATATATATTGTTGATGACGAACCCTCAATTGCAAAACTTCTTGAATTGTGGGTCGGGAAACGATGGGGGTACTCTGTCGAAGTTTTTGCTAATGGAAAGACTTTTCAGGATCGGTTTATAGAACCTCCCGACCTTGTCCTGTTGGACATTATGCTTCCAGACATAAATGGTATTGATTTATTGAAGGAGATCAAGCGGCGAAATCCTGAGATTCCGGTTATTATGCTTTCTGCTCAGGAAAGTATTGAAGTAGCTCTTAATACTCTCAAATTAGGTGCCGCTGATTATTTTAGTAAACCCATCGACTTACCAAAGCTTGAATTCGCAATAAAAAATGCTCTCAAACTTGCTGAATTATCACGTGAAGTAGAGAATTTGCAAGAAAGTGTCGGAGTACGCCTGCACTTCGACAACATAGTTTCACAGAGCGGTGAGATGCAAGATGTGTTCAAACTCGTAAACAAGGTCATTCATGTCGATATTTGTGTTCTCATATTAGGCGAAAGCGGTACTGGCAAGGAGCTCATCGCCCGCGCAATTCATTATAACGGCGAACGCCGAAGCGGTCCATTTGTCGTCGTGAACTGCGCTTCCATTCCTCATGATTTATTGGAGAGTGAGCTCTTTGGCCATGAGAAGGGTGCATTCACCGGTGCCATTCAACGACGAATTGGAAAATTTGAACAGGCAAATGGCGGGACAATTTTTTTAGATGAGATCGGCGAACTCGATCTCACACTGCAATCAAAAATACTGCGCGTTATTCAGGAAAGACAATTTGATCGAGTCGGTGGAAGTGAAACACTCACAACTGATGCACGGCTTATTTTCGCTACACATCGCAATCTTTGGGAAGAAGTGAAACAGAAAGTTTTCCGCGAGGATTTATATTACCGCATTTCGACATTTCCGATTATGCTTCCCCCACTCCGGCAGCGGAAATCGGATATTCTTATACTCGCAGATCATTTCTTAAAAACGCTTGGAAAAGAACTTGGGAAACCAAACATTCAATTCTCACGTAAGGCTCTCGACCTTCTTTACAATTACCCGTGGCCGGGTAATGTACGTGAATTAGAAAATGTCATTCAGCGCGGTCTGGTTTTGACAGAAGGACAGACACTTACGGAGCGGGAATTGCCGATCTTTATTCAGTCCTACGGTTCTGCTGAAACAGACATCAAACAAAGTTCCATCTTCCAAGAAAATCAAGGTACGATCATCCCATTTGAAAAAATCAAAGAAAATGCTGTTCAACAAGCTTTGAAGATTACAAACGGGAATATCGCAGAAGCTGCACAAAAGTTAAAAATCGGCCGTGCTACTTTGTATCGGCTTGTAGAAAAGTACAAAATTAAAGTTTAAAAAACTGCCTCTCAACAAATTCCACAGCATTTAATCTCCTTAGTATGAATTCCTGTCTGCAACATTTAGGAATGAGTTTATTTTTTGATGCCCCGCAAGCTGTGATCCATAAGATCAAAAAAGGAATAGATCCATTCCATTATTTCTGACAGCTTCGAATGAAATATAGATTTCATTTGTGCGTACAAATAAAAACCCCGACCATTGTTCAACAGTCGAGGTCAATAAAGGAAGTTGTATACTCTAGATCATTCTCTCTTCATACAGGAACAAAAGAGATATTACGCAATGTATGTTGATGAGGACGTATCACCACCTCGTCCTGTCCAGTTCGTATGGAAGAATTCGCCGCGCGGCTTGTCAATTCGTTCATACGTATGTGCGCCAAAGTAATCTCGCTGTGCCTGGAGAAGATTTGCTGGCAGACGCTTCTGCCGAAAACCGTCATAGAATGCTAACGAAGAACTCATTGACGGCATTGGAATTCCCACCTGTGCTGCTGTCGCGACAACCTTCCGCCATGATTCCTGACAGTTCGACATGATCTTTTTGAAGTACGGATCGAGAAGCAAATTGGTAAGTTCCGGATTCTTATCATATGCATCCTTGATTTTTCCAAGGAAGGTACTGCGAATAATACATCCGCCCCGCCATAGTAGTGCGATTCCGCCATAATTGAGGTCCCATTTGTACTCTTTTGCTGCTTCCTTCATCAACATATATCCCTGAGCATACGATGTCAATTTAGAGGCATACATTGCTTTACGGATATCTTCGACGAACTTTTTCTTCGTACCGCTGATTTTTTGCTTCGCCGGCCCTTTGAGGATTTTTGAAGCTCTCACACGTTCATCCTTGATCGCAGAGAGGCAACGTGCGAACACAGCTTCCGAAACCATTGTCATAGGGATTCCAAGATCGAGTGCAGAGACACTCGTCCACTTGCCTGTTCCTTTCTGACCGGCTGTATCAAGAATAGAATCGACAACATACTTTTTATTTTCATCTTTATAGTTGAGGATGTCGCGTGTAATTTCGATAAGATAGGACTTGAGTTCGCCTTCATTCCATTCTTTAAAAACATCAAACATTTCTTTATTGCTCATGCCCAGGCCTTCTTTCATCATCTGATAGCATTCGCAAATAAGCTGCATATCACCATACTCAATGCCATTGTGCACCATTTTCACAAAGTGACCGGCGCCATCGCTTCCTACCCAATCGCAGCATGGAGTACCATCTTCCACTTTCGCCGCAATCGCTTGGAAGATTGGCTTCACAACCGGCCAAGCTGCTGCTGAGCCGCCGGGCATAATGGAAGGACCTTTCAATGCACCTTCTTCGCCCCCGGAAACGCCTGTGCCGATAAACAACAAATTTTTGCTTTCCAGATATTTTGTTCTTCTGATTGTATCCGGGAAATGTGAATTACCACCGTCGATAATAATATCGCCCGATTCGAGGAATGGAATCAATTGCTCAATAAAGTCATCCACTGCTTTGCCTGCTTTCACCATGAGCATCACTTTACGCGGGCGTTTCAATGCATCAACAAGATCCTTCATCGAATGCGTTCCAATGAATTTCTTTCCAGCACCGCGTCCCTGGATAAATTTATCCACTTTCTCTACTGTTCGATTAAACACTGCAACAGTAAAACCTCGGCTTTCAACGTTGAGTACGAGATTCTCGCCCATCACTGCTAATCCAACTAATCCAAAATCAGCTTTTTGTTCCATTTTCTTTGTCCCCATCAGTAAGTTGTGAATGTTTCTATTTGAATCATATAAATGATTATTTGAATCGTCCCTCGTGCGCCCATAATCCCAATGCTGGATTTGAAATGTAGAATATTTTCTCTCCATCAGGCATGTTGTTAAAGCCATCTTTGAGTTTTTCAGGGTCGTACTTCCTCGTCATCTCATTCAACTCTGCATATTGAAAGTTGACACTTTCGATTTCCTGTTTCGTAAGATATCCGGGGCAATAAGTAATCGAGAAGCGCCTTTCTGATGAACCGTGAATCAAATGTGCCGCTGCACCGAGATTATTCTTTAAATCATCATTCTCTTTTACTAATTGCAGGACTTTTGGAGTTCCAACATATCCGTACTTACGTATAAGCATATCGATCTGTTTATCTTCCCCGAATTCTTTTAAGGCGGGAGCGAGTACTATCAACTCTCCCCCATCGGCAATGGCCATACGAGTACGATAGATACTCTTGTTTCCAAGCCAAGTGCTCTTAAATTCTGAAGGATCAAGATAGACAACAACTTTTTTCAACGGTTCATCGACCATCTGGAAGTTCACTTTGACCGACAATGCTGCGGCACAATTGAAGCATTCCATATCATCGCCAATAAACAAACCGCGCACCTTCAATTGACCGTCTGCACCTCGTGATACTACTGTTTGCACATATATGATCGGCAGGTGTTTAGCAAAACGATCAGATGCATAATTATAGACTCGGCGCACAGGATTATCTGCGCGGCCCATAATGCGTTCCATTCCATACACAGCTCCAAGGAAATGGCTTTTATTGATTCCCTCCGGCCCGCCGCACCCGACAAGAATATTTTTATTGTAATTCGCCATCCCAATAACTTCATGCGGTACAACCTGACCCAATGACAATATCAAATCATAATTTCCTTCAATCAGCAATTTGTTAACTTGTGCCTTCCACGCATAATCCAATCTCCCTTCCGACTGCTGATAAATAAACTCGGACGGAACTTCGCCAAGCGTTACAACATCTTTTCGCCAATCGTGTACTCGAAAAAGACTCAGCGGAGTGCTGCCAAACATCGTCTTGATTTCTTCCTCGGTCATAGCAGTATGTGTGCCAAGTGCAGGAAGAATGTCAGTCAAGTTCTCTTTGTAATATTCCCAAGCAAGCCTTGTGAGAATTCCTGCATGTGAATGGAAGCGAGTAAAATCAGGTGGAATGGCTAATACTTTTTTCTTCACACCTAATTTTAAAAACGCTTGAGTAAGTCCTTTTTTCAGATCTTCTTCGTAGAGAACGTCACGTTCCGAACCACGGCTATAGAGCAGCATAATATATTGTCCTTTTTCTCTCCACGTACAAAACACGAGAACGTCACCGATCGTTCTCCGATGACGTTCCTGCCAAATTCTTCAACGAAAAGTTAGCGTTGAATACGGGCCGATCCACCTTTCGCGAATGCTTTGACTTGATCAACCGAGACCATCGTTGTATCACCTGGTGTTGTTGTGAGCATTGCTCCATGCGCCCATCCAAGATTGACTGCTTCTTGCGGTTGTTCGCCAGATAAGAGACCATAGAAAAATCCTGCCGCATATCCATCACCGCCGCCAACGCGGTCGATAACGTCCAATTCAGCGGTCGGAGAAACATAAGTTTTTCCATCGATCCATGCAACGGCAGCCCAGCTATGATGATTCGTCGAATGCACTTCGCGCAATGTTGTCGCTACAGCTTTAACATTGGGATGTTTCTTAACAACTTTGTCAATCATTCCCAAAAAGGCAGAAGGGTCAAGCTTTGATTTTGATTCAACGTCCTGACCGGGGATACCAAGACCCTTTTGCAGATCTTCTTCGTTACCAACGAGCACATCAACGTTTTCTACGATGCGGGCAATCACTTCGGCAGCTTTTTTCTCGCCACCCCAGATATTCCATAACTTTGCACGGAAATTAAGATCAAAACTCGTGATGGCCCCGGCTTTTTTCGCCGCCTTCATTCCTTCAATAATTACTTCACCCGTTGTTTCAGACAAAGCCGCAAAAATTCCACCGCTGTGGAACCAACGAACTCCGCCTGCGAAAATTTCGTCCCAATTAAAATCACCCGGTTTTAATAAGGCGCCGCCTTCATTTGAACGATTGTAGAATACGACTGGCGGGCGAACACCATGGCCTTGATCACTATAGACAGTCGCCATATTTGGACCGTTTACTCCATTGTGTTTGAAGTGCTTGTAAAACGGTTTCACGCCCATCGCTCTCACACGCTCAACAATAAGATCGCCGATTGGATAATCTACCATTGCAGAGGCAATACCAGTTTTCATCCCGAAACAGTCTGCTAAATTTGCTGCTACATTGAATTCGCCGCCGCTGACATGAATTTTGCACTCGGTCGCTTTTCTAAATGGAATGATGCCAGGATCCAAACGATGTACCAATGCACCCAATGAAACAAGATCCAATGCACCCTCTTTTTTTATATTCAAACCACTCATTGTTTGCTCCTTTTATTTAAACCGTCAGTTTTCAGCTATCAGCCATCAGTTTAGTCGTTATACTTATTATTTCTTACTTCTTACTTTTATCTTTATTACACACCTGAATATGCCGAGAATCCACCATCGATCGGCAAAACAATACCTGTAACGAATTTCGATGCAGGCGATAACAGCCATAACATTCCGCCTAATAAATCATCAGGCGTGCCAAAACGTCCGCTTGGCGTATGGTCGAGAATCTTCTTGCCGCGTGCAGTTAATTCACCGGTCGCTTTATCCGTGAGAAGGAATCGATTTTGATCTGTTAAGAAAAATCCGGGTGCAATCGCGTTCACACGAATGTTCGGCGTATACTCCTGCGCCATATGAACAGCAAGCCATTGCGTAAAATTGCTGATGGCCGCTTTTGCTGCTGAGTAAGCTGGAATACGTGTCAGCGGACGGAAAGCGTTCATCGAAGAAACGTTTAAAATAATTCCTTCCTTCTGAGCAACCATCTGCTTGCCGAAGATTTGACTTGGGATAATGGCTCCAAGTAAATTAAGATTTGCCACAAATTGAATTGCTTCGGATGGAATATCAAAGAACGACATCTCTGCACTGGTCGTTGCCTTTGGATTATTTCCTCCTGCACCGTTGATAAGAATATCAACCTTACCATATTCGGCAAGAGTCTTATCAGCAGCTTCCTGCACTTTCGCTTTATCAAGCACATCAATAAAAATCGCTTTGTGCTTTCCTTGAGTGCCTGCTAACGTAGCAAGAACTTTTTCGCCAAGCGACATATCGCGATCGAGTATAACAATATTCGCATTACATCCAGCAAGACAACGTGCCATCTCGCTGCAGAGCACTCCTCCGCCGCCGGTAATTGCAATCGTCTTTCCGGTAAAATCATACGCTTTTGTTACTTCTTGTAAGTTCATTTCATTATCCTATATAAAAAGTTTATAGAAGGAGATGTGCTTCCTTCTTATTTATTAATAATCAGTGATTGGTTTATATTTGGGAACCAAGAACTTCATTACACACCAACCGATAAGGTATGCTACGGCACAAATTGAGAAGATGATGAAGTAACCCGATTTGATTCCTTCAAAACCCATGAATTTCATTTGTGTCATATCGCTATAATCGAACAACACACCAGAACCTTTGTTGATCATGTAAGAACCAATCCCTCCAGCCATTCCACCGATGCCTGTCACTGTGGCGATAGCTGATCTTGGAAACATGTCACCAACGGTTGAAAAGATATTGGCAGACCAAGCCTGATGGGCTGCACCTGCAATACCGATAATGATAATTGGGAACCAATAGGAGTAATTCCCCAGTGGTTGGGCTAAAAGCGCTAAAAGCGGGAAGAATGCAAAAATCAACATCGAACGCATACGTCCTGCATATGGGTTCATACCTTTCTTGGTGACAAAATAAGAAGGTAACCAACCACCAATAATCGACAACAAAGTGATTGCGTAAAGGACAAATACCAACAATTGAGCGGTTGAGTTGTCTGAAGGAAGGCCATAAACAGAGCTAAGGTATGCCGGTGTCCAGAACAGGTAAAACCACCATACTCCGTCGGTCATAAACTTACCAAAAGCAAAAGCCCAGGTTTGTTTGTACTTGAAACATTCTTTAAACGTAAGTTTCCGCATAGCCACTCCCTGAGCATCTAAGGGATTTTGATCATTGTCTTGTTGGATGTAAACTAATTCATCTTTATTCACATGTGGATTTGCCTGCGGCTTCTTGTACAAGAAGACCCAAAATCCCATCCACAGAAAACCGAGTGCTCCAATAACGATAAATGCCATTTCCCATCCAAAGTTCGCAGCGATTATCGGAATAGAGAAAGGAGCAACAAGCGCGCCTACAGTAGCACCGGAGTTAAAGATACTTGTAGCATAGGCACGGTCCTTTTTTGGAAAGTACTCGGCCGTAGCTTTAATAGAAGCTGGGAAGTTTCCTGCCTCACCAAGTGCTAGAACAAAGCGTGCGAATACGAACAGAGTAACGGTCACGTTTATTACCAGGCCAACATTTGAGACAGTACTTATGGCTTCTCTTGCCCCTTTAAAACCTACGAGCCATTGGCCTGTAATGACACCAGAAGTTGCTATTCCGCAGAAAGCGTGAAGGCAAGCACCCGCCGACCAAACACCTATGGCCCAAAGAAAGCCTTTTTTAGTATCCATCCAGTCGACAAAACGACCGGCGAACAACATACTAAAAGCATAAAAAATAGAGAAAAGGGATGTAATGTTCCCATAGTCATTATTTGTCCAATGAAACTCAGGAGCAATAAAGTCTTTCCATGTCAAAGAAAGGACCTGACGGTCCATGTAGTTGATGGTGACGCCGAAAAATAACATTGCACAGATAATCCATCGATAGTTGGTTATTTTATTTTTTGGTTCTATCACACCTGACATTTCATACTTCCTTTAATTTATTATTGATTGATATTACAAAAAAAGTATCAGACAAACAGTCCAACGGTGACTACCAATCTTCCATTTCACCTCATTAATATCCGATATTATTCGCTCCTTTAATTTTGTGGCTCATTGTTTTGTTAAAATGGAAATGAACGACTTTGATGAAAAATTGCTGCTTTCAAGCTCACATCAGACATCATACAAGTTCAGAACACTGGTTTTTATCTATGGTAATTATTTGATAATATAAGATAGATTTAACAATTTCACCACATTTTAAGCATTTCTCTTAAAAAGATTTTATTTAGCTCAATTTTTGTACTTACCGTAGATTTTAGTAATAAGTGTATATTAATTAGGGCTTATACCAAATAAATATACAAATTGCGTATACATAAGCCAATTTTATCATCCTCTTGCTGTTTGCAGCATTTGCTCAACAGGCACTACTCTCCATTCATAATTCGTTCAGCAGTTCAGTAGTAAGAAGGTCATATAGCATAATGATTTTTATCAAGGATATTTTCAAAAGGGCCAATTTTTACAAAGATATACTTCTTCTGGATGTATTTTCAGTATGACGTTTATAAGGTATCACTTCAACAATTTAACTTTCCGAAAATTCTTCCGGTATATGAAGATGAAATAGAACTTTTTTATTTTGAATATTTCTTTACTGTCTTTTTTTACGTATTGTTTTTTTGCCTTTCCTTTCCTTTCTCCGTATGTTTTATCATTAGGAAGTATTTTATCACATTTTTATTATACGACGAATAGGTGCCCGTTCCATGAAAATCATCGTTTTTCTTTTTTTTCTTTGCACTTCCATATCATTTTCTCAGTTCTCAGATGAAATACCTCGGTCGGCACCACGGTCTTTTAATCCGATCACATTTGAAGTTATTCCATATTGGACGAACGACACAACATCCATCGACCTCATAGTATTTTACAGAATCAATCCCGAGCTTTTTTTCTTTGCCAAAACAAGCATGGCTCAACAAGAGATCTACGAAGCAAAAGGCGAACTTGTATTTGAAATATTTGATGAAAAAGACGTCGCCATTGCACGCGATTTCAGACCGTTGAGGATCGAACGAAATTCGCTTCCTGCAGAAGGTGTTCCGTTTTCCGAGGAAATACAGGGAGCACTTACTTTCAAATTAAAAAAAGGATTATACAAAATTGTTGTGGAGACAAAAGACAGCGAGTCTGGTAAATCATTCATTAATCGTGATGCGAAAATTGATGCACGAACTTTTTCTGCCGGTCTAAACGTCTCCCCTGCGATTTTTGTTGAGCCACTATCATCCGATACACTTTTAAACAAGCAAAATGAATTCTTTCCGATGAACCGCGGCGGTAGCGTTGTGCTCGGTCAAGTTGGGAGATGTTTGCTTCAAGTAATTTCACCGGATACAAACACAGATATCCATCTCGCATGGAAAGTGAACAGCAAAAACGAAGCTGATGAAGACTCTCCACAAAAATTGCTCGGCGAATATTTCGTTCAGCAAAACGGCACGCCTATCATTATTGAGAATTCAAAACATACTTCAATTTCAATAAAAAAAGATTCGAAGTATAGTCGAATAATCTTTTTTCCAATTCCGACGGAACGGTTAGAGACAGGTAAATATCAGATGAGTATCACGGTGACACAAGGAACACAGAAAGCTACAAAAGATTTCTTTTTCAATATTATCTGGCCATTGAAACCGTATTCTCTCTCCGACTTCAAACTCGCTATCGATGCGGTGCGCCATATAGCAACAGAAGAAGAACTTGATAGCATGACAGCTTTCAGTTCGAGCAAATCCGTAAAAGCGTTCCGTGCATTCTGGCACAAACGCAATCCGGATACGACACGCGCATTTAATCCAGCCATGGCAGAGTATTACCGCAGGGTCGATGAAACGATCAAGCGGTTTTCTTCAACAAACGAAATGGATGGATATAAAACAGATCGTGGACGAATTTATATTTTATTCGGTTCGCCATCCATCACAAACCGCTTGCTGAAACCCAATTCTGCACCGACAGAAATCTGGACGTACGAAAAGTTAAAACGAAGATTTACTTTTACAGATCAGCGGAAAACAGGCAATTATATTCTTATGAAAATGGAGAATTATTGAAACCGGTTATAGCACTTACCATAGGCGATTTTAACGGTGTAGGCCCTGAACTCGCACTCAAAGCAGCACTCAATCATTTAGTACTAAAAAGCTGTACTCCTCTGCTTGTTGGTCCTCTCAGAGTATTTGAACACTCGGCAAGACAATTTAAAATGAAATTGAAATTTGAAAGAGCGACTCTTGCAACGCTCCAGCATTTACCACCACATACAATTCCCATTGTTGATGTTGGCGACGGTATTGGCGCTGATATCCAATATGGCATTCCGACCAAAGCTTCTGGAAGATCGGCCGGAATCGCCCTTGAACGAGCTGTTGAATTGTGTTTGCAAAATAAAGTAGCTGCAATGGTCACTGCACCAGTTTCCAAAGAGGCACTCAATTCTGCCGGCTTTAATTTTCCCGGTCAGACAGAAATGATTGCTCTGCTGACCCGCTCCCAGAGTGTGGCCATGATGCTGATCTCAGACACGATGCGTGTCGGATTGGTGACAATCCATACCGGGTTGAAGAACGTTGCAGCACAAATATCCAAGGAAAAAATCATTGAGAAGATTGCCATTATCGATGATTCGCTGAAGAAAGATTTTCGATTGAAAAAACCAAAACTCGCCATCCTCGCGCTCAATCCGCATTGCGGCGAGAATGGACTTATAGGAACAGAAGAGAATGAAATTATCATTCCTGCAATTGCTGAATCTCAAGCAGCGGGAATTTGTGCCGAAGGTCCTTTTCCCGCCGATGCATTTTTTGGCAACCGCTCGTATGAAAATTTCGAAGCTTTTGTTGCGATGTACCACGATCAAGGATTAATTCCATTAAAGATGAGTTCTTTTGGAAAAGGCGTGAACTTCTCGGCCGGGCTCAAAATTATACGCACATCACCAGACCACGGCACTGCATACGATATTGCCGGAAAGAACAAAGCCACTCTTTCGAGCATGCTCGAAGCAATCAAACTAGCGCTCACCATATCAAAGAATAGGCGGAAGTATGATTGATCTACAAAACGTTAGTGTTTCATTTGACAACCAGCATGTGCTTAACAGTATAAATTTTTCAATGAAACAAAGCGAGTTTGTCTATTTGGTAGGTCAGACAGGTATGGGAAAAAGTACACTAATGCGTTTGATGTATTTTGATCTCCTGCCATCCTCCGGCAAAGTAAGGATTGCCAGTTATGATTCTGCAACCATCACAAGCCGCCAAATACCGCGTATACGGCGGCGGCTTGGAATCGTTTTCCAGGACTTTAAACTGCTGGAAGACCGCACGGTGTATGACAATGTCGCATTTGCGCTGTTTGTAACGAATGCACGGCGCAGTGAAATCAAAAAGAAAGTATTGCACGTCCTTGCAGATGTCGGCTTGAGTCATAAACGTTATCAGATGCCGCACGAATTATCCGGCGGAGAACAACAGCGCGTTGTCATCGCGCGGGCTCTCGTGAATGAGCCGGTCGTTCTCTTAGCAGATGAGCCCACAGGTAATCTTGATCCGACATCTTCTGCAGAAATCATGGAACTACTCACAAAAATTAATATGCGCGGGACTGCCATCTTAATGGCAACCCATAATTACGATCTCGTTAAGAAATATCCTGCCAGAGTTGTTCAATTGAAGGAAGGAAAACTTTCAGAAGTGGAAATGAAAAAAGGAAAGTAACTTTGTAACCATCGCACGGGCACAAAACATAACCTTGGATACCGTGCGAAGATCATTCCTTATTTTACCTGCTCTACGCGTGTTACTTCCGGGTGCTCGATCATTAATGCTCGTTCGATACCAGCCCGCAGTGTCATGATCGACATCGGACAGCCAGCGCACGATCCAAGCAATCGTACTTCAACAATGCCATTATCTTTAATCTGTACTAATTGAACATTTCCCCCATCGATTGCAAGAAATATACGCAGGCGCTCAAGACTCGCTTCAATGGCTTCTTTTGTTACCACGTCTTTATCCTTATAAGAATAAATCTATTCTTTTTTTGTCGAAGATGATATCGAAAGTTCTTCCTTCAGCATCTTCTTCATTCATTAATTCTGATTAGGAACCAATATCTCTATCTTTGGCATCGATGGCGTTCCAAGATATTGAATACTGATTTGTGCCGCAAGCTGCCGCGCTATGCCTTGAATAATTTTCCCCTGTTGGGAATTCGGTTCTCCGTGAACAATGGGGTTACCCTTATCTCCGCCGATCCGTACCTTCGTGTCAATTGGAATTTCGCCAAGGAATGGAACATTGAGTTCTTCTGCCGTTCGCTTGCCACCGCCGCTGTCAAATATATTTTCGCGCTGACCGCAGTGACTGCAAATGAAGTAACTCATATTTTCAACGATGCCCAGCACCGGAACATTCACTTTATTGAACATTACCAGTCCCTTCTTCGCATCGGCAAGTGCCACATCCTGCGGTGTTGTAACTATTACTGCACCTGTCAACGGAATTGTTTGCACGAGCGTAAGCTGAATGTCGCCTGTGCCCGGGGGCAGATCGAAAATAAGATAATCCAAATCGCCCCAATTGACATCAGACATAAATTGCTTCACTGCGCCGCTTGCCATCGGTCCGCGCCAAATAACCGCTTCCATGGGGTCTACAAGGAAACCGATCGACATCACTTTAACGCCGTATCGTTCCAATGGTTGAAGTTTATTATCCAATACTTTTGGCCGCTCGTTGATACCAAACATAAGCGGGATACTTGGACCGTAAACGTCAGCATCAACAAGTCCAACCTTCGCACCATCCAGAGCCAACGCAACAGCAAGATTCACTGCGACAGTCGATTTACCGACACCGCCTTTACCGCTTGCAACAGCAATGGTATTCTTCACACCGGATAAAATGTTGTCCTTTTGCGCATGAGTGTTTCGCTGGACGTTTGAAGTCATAGTGATATCGATCTTCCCGACTTCATCAATGGCGCCGCGAATTGCCTTCTCGCAATCAGCAATAAATTGATCTCGCACCGGACACGCAGGCGTTGTGAGCTGTAAATCGAACTTGATATTGTTTCCTGTAATAACCAGGTTCTTCACAAATCCGAGTTCTACAATGGTACGGTGTAAATCAGGATCTTTAACTTGTTTCAGTGATTCTAGAATATTTTCTTCAGTTAATTTTAACATAGGAATCGGTTTTTCTCTTTAATTTTGTGAGTAACTAAATTTATTGTTCAGATAGAACGAATGCAGCGCGGATTCGGTTCCTTATCCTTTTATCACTCCAACTGGCACCATCTTTGCTACCTTCAAAGAAATACCCGCATTGTGAACAACATCTACCACCGCGCTGACATCTTTATACGCATCCGGCTTCTCTTCTGTGAGACCACTCTTCGACGCACCACGCACATGAATTCCCTTTTGTTTCAGATCATGAATCAATTGATCCGCGCTCATATCTTTTTTTGCTGCATGCCGACTCATTGAACGTCCGGCTCCATGGCACGTAGAACCGAATGTCTCTGCCATTGCCCGTTCTGTTCCGACTAACACATACGAGCAAGTTCCCATACTGCCGGGAATCAGCACTGGTTGTCCTATTGTATAATAGTCTTTTGGAATATCGGGATTGTGTTTTGGGAAGGCGCGCGTGGCTCCTTTTCTATGCACCAGCACTCGTCCTCCAACGCTATGTGTTTCTTCTTTTGCAATGTTATGGGTTACATCATACACCAGTCGCAGATTACTTGAGCCAAGCACACGTCCAAACACCTGCCGGGTCCAATGACTCATCATCTGGCGATTAGCAAATGCAAAGTTTGCTGCTGCGCCCATTGCCTTCAAATAACTTTGCCCTTCTTTCGACCCGATCGGTACACATGCAAGCTGCCGATCGATAACTTTGATGCCATAGTGCGGCATCGCTTCTTGCATGACCTCCAGATAATCTGTGCACACTTGGTGACCAAGTCCGCGAGAGCCGCTGTGGATCATCACGACGATCTGATGAAGCCGCAAACCAAAAAGTTCTGCTGCTTCTTCATTAAATATTTCTTGTACGCACTGTAGTTCGATAAAATGATTGCCAGAACCAAGCGTACCAAGTTGATCTCGTCCGCGTTGCTTCGCGCGCTTGCTCACGGCATTTGAATCTGCCTTGATCATTCTCCCGCACTCTTCAATATGGTCAATATCTTCTTCGGAACCATAGCCGTTTTCCACTGCCCAACGAGCGCCATACTTCAATACTTCATCAAGCTGCTCATACGACAAATCAATAATTCCTGATTTTCCAGCACCGCATGGGATATCCCGGAACATCTGATTGAGCAACTCATCAAGTTTATCATTCACATCTTCCCGTGAAAAATCGGAAGCAAGCAACCGCACACCACAGTTGATATCGAAACCAACACCGCCTGCGGAGACCACACCTTTTTCGATATCCGCTGCCGCCACACCGCCAATTGCAAAGCCATACCCTTGATGCGCATCCGGCATAGCAAGCGAGCGTCCAACAAATCCAGGAAGTGTTGCTACATTCGCAACTTGATTGAGTGTCTCATCATGTTCAATCGCTTTAATTAACGTGTCACTCGCGTAAATTAATCCCTCAATCCTCATTCCACCCTTGAAGGATTTTGGGATCAAATACCGATAGTCGTCTAATTTCTGCAACGTCATTTTTTAGATGTCCACAAACACGCGTGCTATCCAAAGATCACCGAGCTTTTTAACCATCAGTTGATGATAGGTAATTGCTTTGACGTCAAGGTTGAGTTCATGTTTCGATGCATCAAACTGTTGACCAAGAACAGTTGCTTGCAATGAAGTATTATTCATCATATCAAACTTTACATCGGCTGTTAAAAATTTTTCACCATCATACAGGTAGAGAATTTCTGTCAGCCAACGTACTAACAAATTTTCACGATCACGTGCAATAATAGAAATCAATCGCTTTTCGTCCGCTTTAACTTTTGATGATCCGGCAATGATCGACATTAATCCGCGCGCAGCATTTTGGAATGCTTCCGCCATTGTTGCGCCGCGAGCTTCTATTCCAAGATCGGATGGGTGTTCAAGGATTTCAAAGGGCGGTTTCAATTCAATTTAAACCAATGTTCTTCCGCTCAATCGTTTCAGTGCTTCCAAATAAAGTGCCGAGGTTTTTAAAACCACATCAATGGGTAATTTGGGTGCAGGCGGTTTTTTGTTGAAATCGATTGAAAGAAGATAATCACGAACGAACTGCTTATCGTAGCTTTCTTGTGCACGGCCAGCCTCATATTTATCCTGCGGCCAGAAGCGAGATGAATCCGGCGTGAGCAATTCGTCAATAAGTATCAATTCACCGTTTTCATTTAATCCAAATTCCATCTTGGTGTCGGCAATAATAATGCCCTTCTTCTCCGCTATCTCTGCTCCATGACGATAAATTTTCAAGGAGATGTCTCTCACGTTCTCAGAAAGTTCTTTTCCAATGATATTGGTCATCTTTTCGAATGAAATATTCTCGTCGTGTTTGCCGACTTCTTCCTTCGTCGTCGGTGTGAAAATCGGTTCTGGAAGCTTCGACGATTCAACGAGTCCATCCGGCAATTGAATACCGCATACATTTTTACTTTTCTGATATTCAATCCAGCCGGACCCAGAGAGGTACCCGCGCACGATGCACTCAACAGGCAATGGATTCGTTTTCTTCACAAACATTGAACGGTCGTTCAGAGAATCCCAATACGGCTTGCACGCAGAAGGGAAATCATACACAATCGAAGAAATGAGATGATTCTGGATGATGTCCTTCGTTTGGTCAAACCAGAAATCGGATATTTGCGTGAGCACTTTTCCTTTATAGGGAATGCCTTCGTTCATTATAACATCAAACGCTGAGAGGCGGTCAGTTGCCACAATAAGTAATGCATCATCGAAATCATAGATATCGCGTACTTTGCCGCGATTTTTCAATTTCAATGCGGGGAAATTTGTTTGCGTGATAACCGGTTCCATAATATTGCTTATCATAATTCCTCGTCTGTGAATGAACAAGTGATGGTGAGCGATTCTTCCAATCGTTTCATATATTCGCTGCGCGGAATCTCGCGCGCTCCAAATTTTTCCAAATGCGGTGTGAGATACTGAGTATCGAGCAATGTAAATCCGCGTTCCTTCATTCTTTTTACAAGATTCACCAGTGCAATCTTAGAACCATCCCGCAGTCGACTGAACATCGATTCGCCAAAAAATGCTCCGCGAATTGCAACACCATACAGGCCGCCAACGAGTTTATCATTTTTCCATGTTTCAACACTGTGAGCAAGCCCGAGCTGATGAAGCTGAATATAGCTTTGAATAATTGTTTCCGAAATCCACGTTTCCTCTCGTTCCGCACACGCTCGCATTACTTCTTCAAAACGCTTATTAATACAAACTTCAAAATCTTTCTTCTTCAGCGTTAGTGTGAGACTGCGAGGAACATGAAATTCATTCAAATCAAAAATCGTACGGGGATCTGGTGAGTACCAATTTATTTCCCCTGTCTTCGAATCTGCCATCGGAAAATAGCCGTTGCAGTATGCTGTACACAAAAATTGTGGATCAATGATCTTTATGTGCGACGAATGCGCCTGCATTGTTTGTTGATGACTCCATATTAAACTATAGTAATCACATCAGCTTTCCGGTCTTAGTCTCCGAATGAAGTCCCGACCATTTTTGCAGCTTGTATATATTGCGAATCGAGCGGTACAGTTCGGAGTTTTAATATAGCTTCTTTTACAGGCACGGCAACAACTTCGGTTCCGCGCAGACTGACCATGTATCCGAATTTACCTTGCGCTGCCAATTCAAGCGCCATAGCACCAAATCTTGTAGCAAGGATACGATCGTATGGAGTTGGACTGCCGCCGCGCAAAACATGTCCCAACACGACAACGCGTGTCTCAAGTCCGGTTGCCTCTTCAATCTTTCGTCCAACAAGATCACCGATTCCACCTAAACGAACAGGGTCGGTACGTTTTTTATCCATTTCTTTCACGACGACATCACCCTCGGCAGACCTCGCTCCTTCTGCAACACAAATGATGCTGAAACGATTTCCGCGCTTACTGCGAAGAAGGACATGTTCATAAACCTTATCCCACTTAAACGGGATTTCCGGAATCAGAATCGCATCCGCACCACCGGCAATTCCAGAGCCAAGTGCAATCCATCCCGCATACCGTCCCATCACTTCTACTACCATGACACGATGGTGTGAGGAAGCAGTCGTATGAAGACGATCAATTGCTTCGGTTGCAACTGAGACAGCGGAATCATATCCAAACGTCACATCCGTCGCAGAAAGATCATTGTCGATAGTTTTCGGAACACCTATAAAATTGAGACCAAGTTCTGTGAAGCGATCAACGATGTGCATCGTTCCATCTCCGCCGACGGCAATAAGCGCATCCAAATTCCAGTCGCGGTAATTCTGAATGGCATGATGCGAATAATCCAACACTTCGATGCCCTGCGGTGTCTCCACGGGAAACTGAAAAGGATTTCCTTTGTTGGAAGTACCAAGAATTGTTCCGCCCATATTGACAATACCGCCGACATCTTTCGGTGTTAATTCACGCATCCTTCCTTCCACAAGACCTTCAAAGCCATCCAAAATCCCAATGACTATCGAATTAAATTGTGTCATTGCTGGTTTCGCGATACTACGAATAACCGCATTCAAGCCTGGGCAATCGCCGCCGCCGGTAAGAATTCCGATTCTCTTTAAAGTATTTTTCATTTTTATCGTTTCACTCATGAATAATGATTTCACTTGAAAGATACAAAAAAGTGCGATTTGTTTCCATTCGCTCAACCAAACGAAAAAAGCCCCTCCAATTATGCTGGAGAGGCTTCTTTCAAAATCATTTGAACAAATTACGCCTCTTTCTTTTTCTCCTCTGCGCTCTGCTGATATTTCTCACCAAGCCAGGCACCAAAGAGCGAAATCAAGAATCCCATGATCAATCCTGTAATAAGATACGTTGCAGGAACTTTAAGTAAAATAATGAATCTCAGGAAAACCCAATCGAGAATGACTGCTATTAAACCAGCAACTGCAGGCTCTTTGAGTGTCACACCTGGTGATTTTACTCCGACAATAAATCCTGTCACAACAAAACTCAGAATGAATCCGGTAAACGCAATCTTAAAAAGATGGGGGGGAAAAAGAGTTGAGAGTAGAAAAACGAATAACACGTTAAGCGCGAAACCGATAACAATCCCAACCAGCACCCACTTCCAAAGAAACTTATTTACAAGTTTTTCTTCAGCCGAAGATTCGTCTCCCTGCAATTTTTCACCCGCCCAGCCGCCGACCCAAGAAAAACCAACGCCGAGAATCAAGAGAAGCAGGTTGATAGATTTTGTAAATTGGATTTCTGCTTTCGTTATTGTAAGCAGAAGAAGCATCACCACCATCACCAGCGCTCCGCCCACGGATGCTTCATTAATTGTGATGCCAGGAGAAAAGTATCCAATAATAGCACCTGTTACAATAAACCCGCCCAACATAATCAACGCTTGAACTTCGCCGCTATGGAAAGTCGGCGCCACCATGAAATACGATGCCCCAACAATGATAAGTCCTGCAATAACCGATAAGGTGACCCATTTCCAATGCAGCTTGGGCTCTTGGTGTGCATTGTGTACCATAATGTTCTTCCTTTTATTGGTTTGTAAACTGGTGGTATATTTAAACTAAACCAATGGTGAATATCTCAAAACAATAAAGGAAAAGCAAGAAAGTATTGCAATTTATTTTATCTCCTTGACTAAGAAGATTCCCGCACTCCTCTGCCAAACGCCTCGTTCTGGCAGGTATGAATGACTCAATCGACTCAATTGTACTTTTAGAATATCAACAAACTGATAAATATCGTTACTAAAAATAGAAGAGCCATCGAAATCAATTGCAATATACCAATAAGCAGGGTCTGTCCAATCATTTCCATCCGTGACCCATCATACATATGCTTCAATGCCAGATAGAGGTAGATCGGACAAATGATGATGGGCGCCACCAATGTCAACGATGTCCCAACAATCCGATTCACAACCAAGGATACGATGAGCAAAAGGAATAAAAAACTATGATAATGGATTGAAAACACCAAGGTGCCGATGTAATACTGTGCCTTCTTGCGGTTCAGAAGGAAAATAAAAAATGCAAATAAAGGCATCAATGCAAACATCATATATGAAATCCCCTTCACCAAAAAGTGATTGAATCCTTCCTGTCCTTCCGTTCCGATTCGTGCCATTTGACGCACTATGTATCTATTCAGTACTGACAGAGCAATGCCGCGGGATTGAATGAGAGAATCAAGTTGTGCATACTGAAGCCCCCGCAACTCCTGGGAATTAATATTATAGAATGTTATGCCAATGTGAGTCGATGGTGAATCCGCTGGAGAGACCGACTCATGCTTACCGGACAGCAACGATAAAAGAAGAAAAAACAGAAAACTAATGAAGATGTACAGCCTGACAGGAGCAACATACCGTGCACGTTTCCCTTTGATGAATTCTGAAGTCACAAACCCGGGCTTGAACGCTAGTGTTTGTACTGTCCGAACGGATTTTGTATCGAAATGGAAAATTCCTTCCAGCGTCTCTTCCAGGAAATGCCGCAGCGGGACGTTGAGATCGTGGTTCGCCTGTCCGCAGTGCGGACAATACGTGTATGATGTTTCAATCCGCGTGCTGCAATTTGCACATACCGAATATTTCCGTTTTGAAAAAGTTCGATGCATTCGTTTTATTCGTTACCCTAATTTGAATTCTTCACATGGTTTATATGAAGATCATTCGTGTGCGAGGCTCAATTTTTAACTGCACGGCCTCTCTGAAAACTTGTCGGAGTATATTCCATCAATTCGATGTCGTTGCCATCCGGATCTTTAATCCATGCCTGTTTCGAATTATCCATCCCAACTGACACAGGTGAAATATTCACCCCTCTTTTGATCAGAAGCTCCCTGTACGTTTCTATATCCTTCACCTCAAAACATACATGCCGGTATTTATTTCCATGCTGTAATGGCGCTACGCTGCCGCCCCATTGCCGGACTGCACCGGCTTGATCAAATATTTCGATGAACGTTGTCTTGCCGCACTCAATATACCAACCAAAGGGCACACCCTTATTGTTATCAAGAGTAAATGCAATTTTTAATCCGAGTTTATGGACATAGAAATCAATCATTTTTTCAGGTTGATCAGAAAAAAAATTGATGTGGGCTAGTTGGGTAATCATGGAAATCTCCGTTTTTGGATCGTATTAAAGCAACGTTAATTTACTGTCATTCTTTGCAGATTTAAAACATGCATCCAGCACGCGTTGTGTTGTTACAGCCATTAACGGCCACTCTTTATTCAATTGTCCCGAACAGATCTGATTGACAAAATTGCGGATCATGAGCGTATCCTGTGCATGAATTCTGCTTTCGGTATGCTCACTTGTGCAATTGCAGCATTTAACTCGCGCTTCGATATTATTCACATCAAACGATGGCTCATGGATGTTCACTGGATGGACAAAATCAGGAATAGACAAACTCCCTTTCGTTCCGCTGATAGTGCTCCACTGTTGAAATGCTGTCAAGAATGAACAGTAGAAATCGGCAGATGTATCATTGCTAAATATGAGCTCTCCAGAAAAATCTGTAGGTGTCGGTGCGGGGCTTGTCTTGCCGCCGCGCTGAGATAGAATTCTTCCTGTGACAGCATAGGGTACGTGCCACTTCATTGCCCACAATGAAAAACGAATGTTATACCAGCCAAGATCGCCAAGACAACCGGTCGGTTCAAGTTCGCTGTGCAGACGGATGTTCGTGCGCAGATAGTCTTCCGGGGCTCTGAAACTAAACATGGAAGAGATCCGCTTGATCTGACCGATACTCTGGCTATCGTCCAGTACTTTGCGAATGCGCTGTAGACGAGGATTGTGCATAAACATCACACCATCCATAAATTGCACTTTATTTTGCTGGCAGGTTTCTACCATCTCTTGTACATCGTTTAAGTTTATTCCGCATGGCTTTTCGCAGAGCACATGCTTCCCTGCTTTGGCTGTCCGTAAAACCCACTCCTTGCGTAACCCGGTCGGCAGCGGAATATATACTGCATCGATATCCGGTGCATCAATCAATTGCTCGTAATTGCTATATGCCTTCGGCTGGACTTCAAATTTATTCTCGGCCTGGCATGTTTTAATAAACTGCTTGCTCCGTTCAATGGAACGACTTGCCACAGCGGTCACAATAGAGTTTCCGCTGTTGAAAATAGCGCGCCAGTTTTGACGAGCTATGTCTGCTGTGCCTACAATACCCCAACGAAGTTTTTCCATGTTCTCATGCTCGCTTCTATTGTATCAATGAAGATGGCAACCTTGTCAAAGTTCACTTTGATGAAACGTAGGTACCTTTGACAAGGTTCTCTTTTATTCTTTGTCTAACGTACCTTACTAAGATTACGCTGCGTCTGCCACTCACTTTTATCAGCGGGTGGTATGAGAATTTGATCTGATTCCCGGCGTTTTAGATGAAGTGCTTCCGTTGGACAAACAAGCACGCATAACCCGCATCCGAAACAATGTTTTATATCCACAGCAAGTATTGCATCCGGAATCGAGAGCGCATGAAATTGGCATCGGTCGATACAAACGCCGCAGAGAGAACATTTCTCTTCCTCCAATGCAATCTGAAAATCTGAGTGCGCAACAGCGCTGAGAATTCCATATTCAGCAATGCCTCTCATAATCCCGCAGCAGCACGTGCAGCAATTACAGATATATTCTACCCCATCCCGATAATTGCCGGAAGAATGCACAAGTCCTGCCTCTTCCGTCTCCCACAGGATTTTAAGCGCTTCTTCTTTGGTAATCGCCCGATCCACTTTACTCCGATCAAAAGCGTTCTTCAGAGATGCAAAGACCAGGCACGTTTCCAATTTATGATGACACTCTTTACCTAACAACAGCTGCTGCTTACGACAAATACAATCCCTCACTCCCCATGATTGTGCTTTCTCCAGCATTGCGTTTGCCTGCTCATAGGGATCGATATTCACTTTGAGTGGAATTGCCCTCCCAACCGGTATAACACGATGAAGCGCCGGTGTCGGACGCAGCACACCACCCTGCGTCTCCCGGAAATACTGTTCAAATAACTCTGCCATCTCTTTATCCATTCGCGGCAATTGTCCTTCGTAAAATCCCACGATAAACGGACGCAGGGCATAGGCAAACTCTCCTTCTCCTTTTCGCAGATCGATTAATCCTTTGGCAACCATTCGTTTCAATGTATCACGCGCCTCCCTGGGATCAATTCCTGCCCTGTTGGCAATTACTGCTCCAGTTTCAGATTCCAGGTTCATTGCACACGCCAGCACTGCCTCTTCCGGTGCAAAAATTTTAGCCAGCATCCGGTATTCAACACCGTTTTGTGTTTGCGGGAATCGATTGGGAAGTTCGTCTAACTTTTGAGCTAAACGTTGGAATATCTCATCCTTCATTGTCAACTTTAATTATTGAATAAAAAGATTTTTAGAACTATCTATTGAGTTCATTTTTTTTCCTGTCCAACACTTCCCTGATTTTAAGCAAGAGTTGAGTGTTTCTATATGGTTTCTGTATAAAGTCTTCTATTCCGAGTTGTTTCAATTCCCATTTCATGCGCTCATCTAAATAACCACTAGCAACAATGAACTGAACATTGGGATCAATTTCTTTCATTTTTTTGACAGTATCAATCCCATTCATTTTTGGCAAACCAAGGTCACTCAATACAAGTGCAATTTCTTCATGGTACCGAGTAAACAGTTTTAACGCTTTTTCACCATCGGATGCTTTAAAAATAGAGTAATCATGGGATCGTAAGATCATATGAAGCATGCCCAAAATCAATTCTTCATCTTCAACAATGAGAATCGTTTCAGTTCCGCACGGTAGTTCTGCTGGCGACAGTTCTTTTTTCTGCAGCTTTCCTCCAATGAAATTCGTTGCCGGGAAGAATAACGAGAATGTAGATCCCTTGCCAACATTGCTTTCCACACTTATAAATCCTTCATGCGAGTGAATAATTCCATAGACTACAGAAAGCCCCAGTCCTGTACCTTTCCCATACTCTTTTGTCGTAAAGAACGGATCGAAAATGCGTTGGAGTATTGCTTCATCCATTCCGGAGCCGGTATCGGTAATGCGCAAGCACACATAGGATGGATGAATAGCAGTGGGAAAACGTTCCCGTACTGTATTCTGCAAAAGGAGTGTTGCATCGATTGTTATACAACCACCGTGAGGCATCGCATCTCGCGCATTAATACAAAGATTCATTAATGTTTGATGTATTTGTGTTTTGTCACCCATAATAGCAGGAAGATCCTCTGCATAATTCTCAGTGAATGTAATTGTTTTTGGAAAAGTTTGTTTGAGCATGGAAAGCACTTCTTGCATCACCATGGGAATGTTCAACGGAAGAAAATTGACTTCCGTCCTCCGCGCAAATGCCAGAATCTGATCCACGAGGGCTGCGCCCCGTTCGACCGCTTGCACAATGGCACTCATTCCTTCTTTATGCATCACGGCATCAAGTCGGTTCTTCTCCACAAGATCGGCGTAACCGAAAATAATGCCGAGGATATTATTGAAGTCGTGTGCGATACCGCCTGCCAGTGTCCCGATGCTTTGAATTTTTTGTGTTTGCAATAATTGATTTTGCAATTTCTTTTGATCTGTAATATCGCGTACGACTGAAATCATGCAAGCTTCCCCCGCTACTCTGATCGTACTTGCGGAAAGTAAACCTGTAAAAGATATTCCCTGTTTATTGATAAACTCTATTTCTATGTTTTCCACTCTATGCTGATTTTGAAGAAAGATCATTATTCGGTCAGGATCTTCCATGTTCTTCCAGATATTGATTTCCTGCGCACTGTGTCCTATCACTTCTTCCCTCGTATATCCATACTGGCGTGTAAAACCGTCATTCACATCTATGTACACATTGTTTTTCATGTTGAGAAGTGTAAGAGAATCTGGACTCGTCATAAAAACCTGCGAGAATCTTTCTTCAGACATCCTTCGTTGATCTTCCGCTTGTTTTCTTTCGGAAATATCTCGGAGCACGACGACGACTTCGTCGTTTGTGAGGGCGACAACACGTGCTTCCCAGTATTCTTTTTTGCGTTGAATTGGTAGCTCGTATTCAGATTCTTGTATGGATTTTTTTTTCAGCGCTGCTTGCGTTATAGCCATCATTTGTGAAGCAATAGAATCCGGGAGGAGCGATTGAATCTTCTTTCCGAGAAACTCCTGAGGTGACGAAACCAGTGTTTGATCTCGTGGTGCAGAAAAGTCTAAAATTGTACCATCGCGGTTTAAACGGAATACCAAATCCGGAAGTGCGGAAAGTAATGCTCGATTCCGTGCAACACTCTGCCGCAAATTTTCTGTGAGGAATGATACGATGACAGCTGTTACCATAAGTATAATTATCATATCCATTATATCGCGCGTATTGACGTTGAGATTCTGCGATGGTATGATCAATCCTTTTACTTCTGCAATCATAATGAGTGCGAACGAGAAAATAATGGCGACTGTTAATATGAAGAACGAACGTTTACTTAACAGCAACCCTGCAATAACAATGGACACAGGATAAATAAGAATGCTTATATCTCGCGAGCCTTCGCCGGCAAATAAGATGAGTAGTGTCTCCAAAATAAACACTGACACTACCAACATGCGGCTTGCCCATTTCAAGTTCCCCCGATAATTGAGCCATAAAGTAAACCAAAGGAGGACTTCTTCAAGAAGGAGTGTATAGACCGTATTCCAATGCCCTATGGTCGCCCTCGTGTACATGGGAATAAAGATGAGGAATGTTATACTAAGACAGATCGTATGGATTATCTGTCTAATGCGGTTCTCATCCTCATCGAGACTGCGCGGAGGAAGAAACATTTCGATGAATTTCCATTTCATCTTGTGCTTCCTTAAAAGTATAACATATCTTAAGGCGGTTGGTATCGGTGGTTGGAAACTACACTTATTCTAGGCTGAAGTCAACGCAAATAAGAACTGAGTGCGCCAAACTACTTTTTTCCTTGATCATCACTTTCAAAAGGCAGAGCATTTTCATATAAATGAACTGATTCTGAATTTACTATGCCTCTCTCTACGACCTCGTGATACATCCTCCGTGGTTTGAGATATCGAAACCCCTGCCTATCTGAACCTGAGAATCAATTATTATGGTTTTGTGAACACTACGATCGGAGGAGCCCATGTAATGGGATCGTTCAATTTACCCCACTTATAATTTAAAACTTCCATCCGTTCTGGAACGACCTTAATGAGAACAAGATATTTCCAATCGGGAAACGCCTGCTTCCAGTATTCACGTTTTCGTTTTTGTATTTCCATCGTATCGTTGACCAGGACAGCGGTGCCGGTAATTGTAACATTTCCGGTTGCCTTTGAATGGTCCGCATAGTACAGGCATACTTTTGGATTATTCCGGATCTCTTGAACTTTTAGACTCCGTGTATTTGTTGCCATCCACACTGTCATATCTTCTTCGGGAGGAAAAGGATTCATGGTTCGCACATCGGGATGGCCGGAAGAATCGATGGTCGCAAGCGCGCAATACTTCTGCGATGCCATAATTTCTTTTGCAGCTGCGATAAGAGAATCTCGCTCTGCATTGGAAGAGTTTTTTTCTTGTGCGCGCGCACTCGTTATAACAAAGAGGATTATCAATAACCGTTTCATTTCTGTTCCTTCAATGAGTGTACGAATTATTTATGTAATGTAAGATGAGTGACAGTACTCAATTTCTCTTTGACGTGGATTGAAACATATTCTCCATCTTGTTCTCAATCGACTAATATTACTTAAGCAAGAGAAGCGCCTTTGTTTTTACATAACTACCTACCCGGAACTGGTATAAGTATACGCCGCTCGATAAGTTTTTCGCATTCCAATGATTACTCTTCCGCAAACTTCTTTATTGCGTCAAAGTACTTGACGATGGCTTTCGCTTTATTTTTTCCAAACGACAACCAATGCCACGTCGTTTCTGGATTTGGATTATCTACGGTTGGAATACGGATGATTGGCTTGCCTTGATATTCTCCGATAGTAGGCTGCACTTCTTTCTTTTCTTCTTCCATTGGATTCCCCTTTTTGAATAATTATCTGCTATTTATTTTCTTTTCAAAAATACTCTTAACGCACCTTTTCATATTATTCTACTCCAGGTATATCAAAGGGACGTTCAATTGAACGTTCTTACAAATGTTCCTTTTTATCTAATATTGTAAAATATTTCGAACTTTGTCTACAACTCTACCACTTTTTCATTATTTCGTTAAAACATTCAATAAGAAGATACATCAAGTAACAAAAAGGAGAACACTCTCATTTACTTTTCACAAAAAATGGCGCTACCTGCGCACGCGTTATCTCAATCCTTTTCCAAACATTACCTTTAACGTACGGTTCGTTATTGAGCCATTGTTCTTGAAGCTCCTCCCGTGATTGATAATCGCAGACAATCATTGACCCGATCATTTTTCCATCATCGTTGAGAATAGCAGCCGCATAGATCCACTTGCCTGTATCGTGGAGTTCTTTTGCTGACTTTAAATGATCTTCACGAACTGCAAGCCTCCTTTCGAATGCCTTTTCATCAGTTCCGTCGTATGCTATGACAATGAATTGCATCTCAAATCTCCTTGATATTTTTACCGTTCAATAATTTTTTAGTGACGGGATGTTTTTAAGATAGGTTCTAGTCAAATATATGTCCTTTTTTGAATTGACGTACACTGACTAAATTAAGAATTGCGCCGATGCCGAATAAAATAGCAAGATGCGGCACAATAGAGATAAAACCGACACCTCTCCATAAAACTTCCATAAAACCATCAATCGACCAATACACAACCGTCAGCTTACTAAAGAACTGGATAGTTGAGGGCATGAAAGTAGTCGGAAACCATGCCCCGCCGATCGCACTCATACTCAATATCAATAAAGTTCCTAATCCGTTTGCCTGCTGGCGAGTTTGAGAAAACGCAGCAATCAACATCCCGAGCGCCGTGCACGCTACTGATGCAGCAATGATGAGCAGCATGAGATTCAAAAAATTTGCGAATATATCCACCTGGAACATCAACCACCCAAAAACGAACATGAAAAGCAATTGTATAATACCGAGCGACATATTGAAAATATATTTGTTCCAGAGAATATGTGTCCGCGAAACCGGAGAGGTCAGCATTCTCATGAGTACTCCGGATCTCCGCTCATCAAACAACGATGAGGACGTCGCCGTCAATGTGAACATTAGGAACATAATGCCCCACCCGCCGACACTCCGTGTTGCCCATGGATTCTTCATCTCTTTACCGATAAGCTGCTGGTTCTCTATGCGAACGATATTATTAAGAAAATTTGTATTGCCCTTGGTGGAATCATCGCCTGTGGTCTTGAAATTGGAAAGTGCGGGATGCAAAATGGTATTGGTGTCGACCTTGAAATATTTGTGCATCAGAGAAGCCATTTTGTGATTAAAGGCATCACCGGATTCGATTCCTAAATATCTCTCGGCTTGTCGTAGACCGCTTTGCGCCATGACCGATGGAAACTGGCTGAATACAACCTGCTGGATTAATCCCCGCACAGTCTGTGTTTCCATATCATTCTTCGGATCATAATAGAATTTGACATAGAGCCCAACCGATGTATCCGCATACGTATCAGGCGGGAGAACGAGTGCAGCGGCAGCTTTCCCGCTACGAACATATTCCTGAATTGAAAGCGTATCGAATACAATTGTCGTTCCGGAATCCGTCTTAAAAGATTTGATTACCCGGAATGCTTTTATAGTATCAAGTGAAGATTCTATACTCTTCGCTACGGGAGATGTACTTTGATTCAACACCGCAAGCCGTATTCCCTGGGGACCCGAGCCCGATCCGCCGAAAACTGCTCCAAAAATACTCATGAGTACCAGCGGCACAATAAAGGTCAGCGCGACGGAGACTTTGTCGTTCCAGAAAATCCGGTACGAGCTTTTAAATAACCGATAGACTTGTTTCAATCCCGTAACCTCCTTCCTGTCAGTTGGAGAAACAACGCCTCCAAGGTCGGGCGCTGCAATTCAACCCAGGAATATTTAATTCCCTGCTTTTCTATACCCGCAAAAAATTTCGATAGCAAAAATCCCTCTGCTGGTTTCAACTCGTAATGATCGTCTTCTTCAAGTAGCGTTCCGTATTTCTCAAACGCCGACCGGTTCTTTGCAGTCGACGGATTCTTGATAATTGCAATTGTTTCTTCGTACGCAAGTTTTTCTAAAAGTTCATCTACAGTGCCACCTGCAATGATTTTCCCATGATCGATTATTCCGATTCTACTGCAAAGCCGCTCCGCTTCTTCCATATAATGCGTTGTGTAGATAATTGTTTTCCCTTGCTTGTTCAGGGAAGTAAGAAAATCGAAGATCGCGTTGCGCGATTGAGGATCGACGCCGACGGTCGGTTCGTCGCACAGTAATACTTTCGGATCGTGCAATAAGCTTGCGATCATATTGAGCCGCCGTTTCATGCCGCCCGAAAAGGTTTTTACTTTATCTTTACGCCTTTCGAACAACTCAACGGCATTGAGCTGTTCATCAATGCGCTTCTTTAAGAGCTGTCGGGGGATATCGAACATCTGCCCGAATATTTCTAAGTTTTCTTGTGCAGTAAGCTCATCATACAATGCGAGAGATTGAGGAACAAATCCGATTTTCTTCCGGATCTCTAAAGTATCCTGAGTCACGTTGCCGCCATCGATTGTGATCGTGCCGCCGTCCGGATTGATGTACCCAACGAGCAGGTTCATCAAAGTAGTCTTGCCTGCCCCATTTGGTCCTAACAAGCCGAAGAATTCCTGTTGCTGCACCTCTAATGTGATTGCATCCAAGGCTGTGACTGTTGAGTATTTTTTTGTGATTTGTTGGATGGTGATCATAAATTCTCTGTAACTTTCTTTGTTAGTGAAAGTCTCTAACGGATGGATGATACACACAGGATAGTTTACGTAATTATTTGAGAAAAGATATGATGAAATGTGCTTCAGGCGAAGACCATCCCACGCTCTCTTCTGTTATCCCTATATGTTTTAAGCGAGGAGCAAAGTCATAGTTTCCCTGTCCGCCATAAACGGAAATCTCTTAGAGTTTGCAGGTACCTTCTCCTTCAACGAAATTTCATTTTTTCGGTTCAGGTGGAAGATTCTTTACAGACGTCTCCGGCCCAAGTACTATTGCCAGCCATCGTGTTTGTTCATTGTTCTCTAATACAAATTTCAGGGTCATTGTAAATGGAATACACAGCACCATACCGATAATGCCAAGCAGGTTTCCCCAAAAGATTAACGAGAGGAAGACTACCAATGTGGACAAGCCAACTCCCCGCCCTACGAGTTTTGGCTCAATAACAGTGCCGACAATAAAATTCACGAGAATAAATCCAAGAGCCGTAAGTGCCGCATGACCTGGACCCAATTGAATAAACGTCAGAAGTATTGCGGGAACGGCAGCGATAACCACACCGAGGCTCGGCACATAGTTCAGCAGGAATGCCAGAAAACCCCAGAGCACGGGAAAATCCACGCCAAGGAGAGACATCCAGATTCCGATGAGAATTCCTGTTAACACACTGATGCCGGTCTTGATGACCAGATAATGATTGATGTCATCGATGAATTTACTGAATTTTGAAAATTCTACTTTCGGATCGTTGAGAATAGCACCGAGCTTTATTGGAAAACTTGAGAGTTCGAGCAGGATGAATGTGACCGTAAGAAATATCAGAAAGATACTGGAAAGTGTTGACGTCAATCCTGAAAGCAAACCAGCAGTCAAACTCATGATCGAACCCAGATTCACATACTCGAGCACAGCATTTTCCTTGATCGCAAAACCCTTGCTTGCTATGAATCCTCTCAACACATGAAGTTCCTCTTGGATGCGCTGCTGATAAAACGGTATGCTATCGGAAAAGGAAGCGAGCGATGTGCCAACGAATCCTCCGATCAGCAGCAACAGGAAGATCATACACGCCAGAACAGCCAGCACAGCAAGAACAGAGGGGATACGCTTTTCCTTGAGCCAGAGCACTGGCGGTGCTGCGATCACTGCAAGAAAAAGTGCGACGAGCATAAGCACGATTACGGACTGTGCCTGAACGATGCCCCAGGTAAGAATAACAAGCGATGCAGCAACGACAAGTAAGCTTGATCCGCGTTGAATATTACTTTTTTCGGGCATAAAGAAACTCCTTTGATTTTTTTCCATAACAACACTGAAAAGATTGCTTCTATAACAATTCTTTCATGACCACATGCCCACCGCCCGCCAATCACGCATTGATGCCTCCTGCAAAACTCTGGCGGGTACGAATGGATCTGGCGAAGACATTACGTCATGACGTTTGGGGCAAGCCGGTGGCCACTCAATAATGAAATATTTACATCTTGAGAAATTCCAGCAGCTTGTAAATCAACATTGCAGGCCAAATAATGGCTTTCAAGAGACCCAACACTCCCTCCCAGAATGTAGCTGCGTGTTGAATGAAATAAACCGCGGCACCAATGAATGCCATACCATAGATTCCACCCGCAAGGCCGTTATCTTTCATTTTATTTTTCCTGTCGGGATCATTTGTACATATGTTATTTTCTGTTGTCATTTTATTCCCTCGTTTTGTGGTTGTTCATTCCGTAGTTAAAAGTGCAGTCCATAACGATTCCAACTCCCCTTTATGATAATGGGGGTGCATTCGAATGATACACGCAAAAGCGTGCATCCAAAACAGGAAAAGATATTCTTCCGAAGGATGTGGGTTCAGATGACATACATTTAAAATCATCTACAGAAGGCGCGAGGAAGTTTACTGAGGAAAAGCATCCAACTGTTTTTTATCCTGGACGTCAGGAATAGACTGCACTGTTTTGAATTTCTCAGTGAGACCGGCCAATTGCTTATCGGCTTTGTCGTAGTTGTTCTTTGCATTGTTCAATTGTGAACCCAGCGTTTCAAACACGTCGTTGAATTTCCGCAGTTCCGTTCCCAGCAGTTCAAGATTTTGAAATATTTCTTTTGCACTTCGCTCAATCTGCAATCCTTTCAGGCCGAGCGCAATCACACGCAAATACGCATAAAAGCTGTTAGGGGAAACTGGAATAACATGCCGTGAATTTGCATACGATTGCAAACCCTCATCATCAGGAAATGATTCATCCTTAATAATCGTTTCATAAAAAATATTCTCAGCCGGTATATACATCAATGCAAAATCATACGTGCCTTCATCGGGCAGAATGTATTTTCCTGCGATCGCATCGATGTGTTTCTTCACATCCGCTCGAAACAATCTTGCAGTAGATTTCTTTTCCTGTTCAGATTTCGCTCCGAGCATTTTCTGAAAGTTTTCAAGCGGAAATTTCGAATCTACTGGAACCATTCGGCCGGCGAGCCGAATGACGGCATCGACTGCCTGCCCACCTTTAAACCTGTACTGTATACCATAGGCATTTGCGGGAAGAACCTGCTTGAGCAAATCTTCCAGCAACAATTCACCGAGCCCGCCGCGCAGTTTCGGCGCCTTCAGCATTTCTTCCAATTTGGAAACGCTTTGGCCTAACTCTTTAATTTCCTGTGTCGCTTGACCAAGCTCGCCAAGTTTATTCTGCACATCCTGAATAACCTTCGCCGCATTATCCAGACGAGAGCCCATTTGACCTGTGTTATTTTGCAACTGCGATGTAACGCTGCTTAATTGCGAAGTCACAGTTGTCAGCTGCTGGTTTACGGTGTCTGTCGTTGATTGCAGACTTTTAAACACAACGTCAGTCGTATTCTTCAGAGATGTAGCAAGCGTATCTGCGGTGTTCTTGAGGTTCTGACTTACTTCACCGCGCAGCGCATCAACCTGCTGCTGAAATAGCAGAGAAGTATCGGAAGAATTTGCTCCTTTTTGTGAAGAGAGCCGAAGCAATAGGACGACAATCAAAATGACAACTAAAAACAACATAATGAATGATGCAACTTCCATGTTCCCTTTTCCTTTTTACTCTTTCTCATTCCTCAATTCGCTCCTGATGGAGCATAATTGTTATTCTTCGGTTAAGTTCTATGCGCCGAATATGATAGCTTTTCAACTTCAATTTATCTTATTAAAAACATCGCTGTAGTTGTTACCGCGAACATAAAAAATAACAAGCGTGCAAGCGGTAAATGATTTCGCTTCATCCATCCCCATGCAATTGCCGCTCCGCTCATCACCAAAATAAGGGTAAGTGTACTTATCATACATTCTGTTACATTGAATGTTTTTCCATAATAAAAATCCAGGCTACGTTCATTCCAGAACCGTCCATAAATGACAAGGAGGTGTGCCGCGTAGACCATTAACGATTCCCTGCCGACATCTAATACAAACGACTTCTCAGTTTTGCGATAATCTGCATAGAACCAGCAAGCGGTAAGAAGCAGCATGACAATTCCAAGCCGTTCAAAAAAGAATAATGGATTTGCACGGATATCTATTGGAAGGATGCGCATGCCGGATTGCAATTCCATTCCGATCATGCACGCAACAAACAGAAGAGCTCCTTCAAATGCAAAACGTAAGATGAATTCTTGCTCCTTTTTTTGTTCGCGGGCATCAATATATCGGGAAGCGAAGTACCCTCCAAAGAGCATAAACGCCAGCCACGGGAATAGCGGGAAAAGCGAATAATGCAGGCCGTTTATGTATGCTGAGATTGGAGCCGGAATTAAATTCAAGAAATCATAATTCCATACGAAGATCGTTGTAAAAACAACGAACAATCCGCTTGTAAAGAGGAATGTCCGATATGTCCGTCCATTCTTTATAAACAATCTCGTTATAAAAAGCACGAGTAATCCAAACGCGATGCAGTGAAGAACATCTGCCTGATAGAAATTCAGCCACCCCTCTTGTGTCGTATCGCTCATTATGCGACGGAATGAAAAAAATGGCAGATGCAGAAAATACCCTGTGCCCCACACCAATCCGATTCGCCCAAGCTGTTTCCAGAATGCAGATCCGTAGGTCCGAAAAGACTCAAGCTTCCTTTGGCTCGCAAGCACGAAAACAAAACCGGAGATAAAAGTAAAACTTGGCGCAACTAATCCATTGATAAAATTCAGAATGTGATACCAGGGAGTCGTTTTCAACACGGGCAGGATAAAGGTGTTGAACACATGCACTTCAATCATCACAATCAGCGCCCATCCGCGAAGAAGGTCGATGAACGCAAGTCGATTTTTTGCTGGAGCAGCCATGGGAAACTTCTGAGCAGGTTAAATGAGTTTCATTTTCTTTCCAACTTTTTCAAATGCTTCAAGAGCGCGATCGATATCCTTTTTCGTGAGCGCCGCCGACACTTGAGCGCGCAGCCGCGCTGCGCCTTTCGGAACAACCGGATACCACAATCCTTTGATATAGACTCCGGCTTTAAGCAATTGGCTGCTCATTTCCTGCGCGATAGACGCTTCGCCAAGCATGATCGGAACAATCGGATGCATACCTTCGATAATTGTAAAACCGACATTCTTGATTTCTTTTCTGAAGTATGCCGTATTCTCCTGAAGCCGCCTGACAATTGATTTGTCTTTCATCAATAAATCGAATGCCGCCATCGAGCCGCACACGACAGCCGGCGGAAGCGAGTTTGAAAATATATAGGGCCTTCCTTTTTGGCGCAAGTACGCTATCATTTCTTTCGCACCGCTTATGAAACCGCCTGCCGCACCGCCAATAGCCTTGCCGAGAGTCCCAACGGTGACATCAATTTTACCAAGCACGTTGCATTGTTCCGCTGTTCCTCTGCCGGTCTTGCCGCAAACGCCAATACCGTGAGCGTCATCCACAAAGACCACAGCATTATACTTTTGCGCGAGCTCAAGAATTTTGGGCAGCGGTGCTATGTCGCCTTCCATACTGAAGACGCCATCTGTGGCGATCATCCGTATGCGGTAATCATTGTTTTTATCGCCTTCCAATTGCCTTTCCAGGTCGGCAGCGTCTCCGTGATTATAAATTTTACGATCTGTCGTTTCCGCACGGCAGAGCCGCTGTCCGTCAATAATACTGGCGTGATTCAGCCGGTCGCTGTAGATAACATCTTTGTAGTTTTCGTATCCAAGCCTCTCGTTTGTCAGGGCAGAGAAGAATGCAACATTCGCCGCAAAGGACGAGGAAAAAAGAATCGTGTCTTCCGATTTCAGAAACTTCGATATTGTATTTTCCAGTTCAAGATGAATTGTTTGTGTGCCGGTAAGAAAGCGTACCGAGGCAAGCCCGTATCCATATTTCTTGATGCCATCGATTGCAGCTTTGCACACAGCAGGATGATTCGACATTCCCAAATAATTATTCGACGCAAGCATAACGACTTCTTTGCCGCGCACCTTGACAACGCCCCCTTGTGCAGATTGGAGCGCAGTTTCATACTTCATCGTTTGAGATTCTTCGAGCCGTTTCAGCTCGGCGGCAAGCAATTCGTTGAGGTTCATAATCGGCTGGCCTCCACTATTCGTCAAGTAACAGTTATTTTATTTGCAATTGAATGTATGAGATGACTTCTTATACTTTCTTCCTCAGCCGTATCGAGAACGATCCATCCATTCCATGCTTGTGCCTGAAGGTTTCTACCTGTCCAAGATTTCCAACAAGATCCTGATGAATAATGTTGATTCCAGATTCGATAGAGAATTCAGGATGCTGCTCAAGAAATTCTTTAATAAGATTCATATTTTCGTCTGGTTCAATGGTGCACGTGCTATACACAAGGATACCGCCGGACTTCACAAGTTTCGCTGCATTCTCCATAATCGATTTCTGTAAATGCACGAGTTTTGGAATATCATCTGCGTCACGCTGCCACTTTGCATCAGGTTTCTTCGAAAGTACGCCAAGTCCCGAACAAGGTGCATCTACCAAAACTTTATCCGCAGGAGGAATTTCAATTGTTGAGCCATCATCGGTTACTAAATGCACAATCGTGATACCGAGCCGCTGACATGCGTTCTTCACAAGATGGAGACGAGTCTCATAACGATCGACAGCAATAATTTCGCCGATGTTTTTCATCAATTCACCAATAAAAGTCGTTTTCCCGCCCGGTGCAGAACAAAGATCGATGACACGTTCTCCGGGTTTTGGATCCAGTAAAAGCACTGGTATACCGGCACTTTCATCCTGCACGGAAAAATATCCCTGCTGGAAGAGTTCCGAACTGCCGATGCCTGCCATATGCTGAACCCGAACAAAATAATCGAGATACTGCGACCGAGTATATTGAAGCTGATGCTTTTCTAACAATGAAAGGAAATACGTGAAATCAACTTTTAAGCGATTGACGCGCAACGCCAAATCGGGAATTGTATTGTTTGCTTCCATCATCCGTTTCGCGTCATCATACCCGTAGCGTTCCACCCAGCGTTTCGTCATCCACACAGGATGTGATTCGATGACTGAAAGATTTCGGATCTTATCTTCTTCCGGATCTGGATAACGAATGTTATCAATGTTACGGATGATGTTGCGCAGAATAGCATTTACGAGATCGGCTGCTTTTTGACCGCGTAACCGTTTAATGAACTCCACGGCCTCGTTCACCGCGGCAGAATGCGGCACCTTGTCAAGAAATTGGATTTGATACAAAGCTACGCGAAGTGCATTCTTGACATTGGTCTCCGCTTTTGTGAAGTTGCCGTGAAAAAAGCCCGTCAAGACCCAATCGAGTTTCATTTTCCAGCGAACCACACCGGTTACTATTTCATTCATCAGACCCTTATCTAACTCGTTCATATCCTCCGAACGTAATTCGGCATCTAATAATTTATCCAGATACGAGTCTGAACGCTCAATGCGATTGAGAATTTTTACCGCTGTTCCGCGCGGACCGTCATATGCATTGGTTGGTTGAGGTTGATCTTGTTGATCTGTGTTTTCTTGCATTCAATCTTCTTTCAATGAGAATGCCCTGGACTGCAACTTTTTGAGATAGGCTGGCAATGGATGAACAACAGGAATTGTACAAAGTGATCGTCTTTAAACATATAGATTTGTTGTGCCATCGGTCAGGTCTTTTTTGAACGGGTGCTCACGTGAAAGTTCAGTGTTATGAACAATATCACTGCCGACAACAAAAAAGCGGAATGCATGTTTCACAACACATTCCGCCTTTGCAATCTCAACGTCGTACTTATGCTCCAGCAGTTGCCGCCGCCGGCTCTTCTTTCTTTGCTGCATATTTCTTTTTGAATTTCTCTATGCGGCCGGCTGAATCAAGCAGTTTCTGTTTGCCCGTATAGAACGGGTGGCAATTGGCACAAATTTCTATATGGAGGTTGCCTACTGTAGAGCGGGTTTCAAAAACGTTTCCGCATACGCAGGTAACGACCGCTTTTTTATATGTTGGGTGAATTCCTTCTTTCATCACTATCCTCAAGACTTTATATTATGAACTATTTATAAAATAAGAAAAAACGGATTGATTTGCAAAGGTAATTTTTCCAAATCACAGCACACGTGCTGTTGTGATTGATGTTAGAATGCAGGTATATTCTTTTATTAATCAAATACGACAGTTTTTCGTCCATCGACAAGGATGCGATCTTGCAAGTGAAGACGGATTCCACGTGCAAGTACCAAACGTTCTAAATCTCTCCCTTTTCGGATCAAATCATCCAATGAATCTTTGTGTGAGATCCGGATGATGTCTTGCTCGATGATCGGTCCTTCATCAAGGACTTCTGTTACATAGTGACACGTTGCTCCGACAATCTTCACGCCTCTTTCATACGCCTGTTTATAAGGATTGGCACCTGCAAACGCCGGCAAGAATGAATGATGGATGTTGAGAATGCGATGTTCGTATTGTTTAACAATCGTCGGTGACAGCACTTGCATATAACGGGCCAGAATAATAGTATCGATCCGTTCGCGCTGGATCAATTCTAATTCTTTTATTTCCTGCTCCGCTTTATTTTCGTTGCTTACAGGAAACACATGAAATGGAATATGATACCGTTCAGCTAAAAAACCAAGATCGGGATGATTGGAAATAATCAGCGCAATTTCTGCATCGAATTCTCCCAGCTCATGGCGCCATAGAATTTCTTGAAGGCAATGAGCATGCTTCGAGACAAAGATTGCCATCTTCCGCTTGTTTTGATTGAGCCTGATAAACCATTTTGCTTGATATTCACGTGCGAGCGGCTGGAATACCTCTTCCAATGTATCCGGAGGGACGGTAAATGTTTTCATATCCCACGTTACTCTCAGGAAAAATATATGATCATCCTCATCGACGTGTTCATCCAAATCAACGATATTCCCGCTGCGTTCAAATATGAATTGGGCAATCTGGGAAACTATACCCCTTCGATCCGGACACGACAACAACAATGTCGCCGTGAGATTTTTATCTTTCATATCAAACTCCTTTTACTTTATTAAAATAGTTGAGTCTCAGGTTAGTTGCAAGATGTTCGTGAGAATGTTTTAGTATGCGTTTTGCAGAACGACATCGGCGTCTTGCACCTTTAATTCCTTTCACATGCCAGGTAAGAACTGTAGAAATCCGGTCCACATAAAAAACCGGCATTTCGAGTAAACATGCAAGATTCAATGAAATCTTGAATATCAATCTCTTATTCTGTAGATTCTAATCAATGAAACGAATACTATTGATACTGATACTTACTGGTTATACTGTAACAACGCTCCTTGCCCAGCAAGGGATATTCAATTTCCTTCGTACAGATGTGAGCGCGCGCGCCGCCGCATTGAATGGCAGTTTCGTCTCGATGAAGGATGACCCGAATGTCCTATTTTATAATCCGGCATCAATAGGAACGTTGAGTATGCCAAAAGTTTCTGTGAGTTATGTGAACCATCTCATGGATGTCAATGCCGGAACTTTGAGTTACGGACAATATATTGAAGGCATCGGAAATATCGGTGCCGGCATCATTTATATGAATTATGGCTCATTCAACAGGACCGACGAATTTTTGAATGTGCTGGGAACATTCGGCGCTGCCGATGTTGCGCTTGTAGCTGGAATAGCAACCCATTACGATGATGATATTCTTGTAGGTGTCAATGCAAAATATATATACTCTTCTATTGCTGAATATGGTTCCACCGCACTAGCAGTTGATTTCGGATTCCTGTACGATATTCCTTCGCAGAATCTTTCCATCGGCGGCAGCGTATTGAATATCGGCAAACAATTACGAACATACGCCGGCGTAAATGAATCACTTCCTCTTGATGTGAAAGTGGGAGTCACCAAACGACCAGAACATCTGCCTGTTTCACTCAATATTGATTTTCACAGGTTGAATGAAAGCGGCGATAAATTCCTTGACCGCTTCAGTAACTTTACCGTTGGCGCTGAATTTCTCATGAGCAAATCACTATGTGTGCGTGTTGGGTACAATAACAAACAGCGCAAGGAATTCAAAACGGGAACATCTGCAGGGCTTGGAGGATTCTCACTTGGTTTCGGGCTTGTCTTGAGTGAATATCAAATCGATTACGCGTATAATTCATACGGCGATTTTGGCGGGATACAACGATTTTCTCTCGGAATCAATCTGTAGAAGCTGTTACGCAGAATAAGATTTTTTCGTATACACACTTCCACTAGCGTAAAATCAAATCCAATAATTTTTCGCTCAAATAAAAAAGCAGCATCCCACCGAATACTAACAAGGGCGGCATACGGTTTTTCGTTTTATTCACTTCCGGAATTAAATCGCTTGCGCCAACGTAGGTAACTGTCCCCGCGGAAAATGCAAATGCTATTCCAGCAAGTTGTGCATTCACATGTTCCAGCAAGAACACCGAGCACGCACCTAAAAAGGTTGCCAGGCCAATACCAATCGCAGAATATAGGACGATAGTGCGCGAGAAGCCGGCAGTCATCATAATTGAACCGATGGTAAGTCCTTCTGGAAACTTATGCAAGAGAATTGCAAAAAAGATTAAAAGTCCAAGAAAAAAATCATATTGCAACCCGACCGATATAGATAATCCATCGAAGAATGCGTGAACGAACAATCCCGTGAAAGCGGAATATCCGGTCGTTCTCGACACCATCACATCGTGGTGTGTCTCTTCTCCAAAATGCAAATGTCCTACAATCGTGTGTTCAAAAAAGTGTATCGTGGCAAAACCGAGGAGAATCCAAAGAGCGGCAGATTCGCCAATGAATTGAAAACTTGTCGGCACGAGTTTTAGAAAAACGAGGGCCAAAATAAATCCGGCGCTCAGCGCAAGGAGCGTTTCCTGAACAAGCGTTGGCCAGCGTTTGCGGGAAACGATGAGTGATCCGCCAAGTACGACGGCGAGTGAAGCGACGAGAGCAAGAAGAAGTATTTGAATTTTCATTAATTACGCTTATATGGTTGTTGAATATATTTCTTTGCTTCCTGATAAGAATTTTCATATTCTTTCATCACCAGTACCTTGTTATACTGCTGAATTGCATATTGCCGTTTTCCTTGAGCATCGTAAATCATACCTACGATAAGATTCGCAAGCGACATAAAGCCGGATGCACCATCTTTATCTAATTTTCTGGAAAGCTCATCACACGCATACAAATTTTTAAGTGCGGTATCAAACCTTCCTGCTAAGAATTCGAATTTACCAATATAGTAATGCGCTTCCCGCGCATCATACATATCATACCCAACCTGCTGCTGCGTGCAACGATGTATGATATCAATGAAAATATCATTTGCCTCTCCAAGATATCCGGTACTGACAAGACTGCGTCCGAGGTAACGGTAGAACATAGAATTGTTCGGATATTTTTCATGCAGCTTTCTGGCAAGTTCGAGCGCATTGACATAATCTTTCTCGTACGTGAAATAGTTCTGCATAAGAAAGTACGTCGCCTCTACTTGGGCATACTTTGCGTGGAGCGATGCCTGCCGAAGCTGTTCCAGCCCTTTTTTCCGATCACCGCTGGGGAAAAATATCATAGCAGGTTGCACAAAGGGATATTTACCCGGAATAACGGCTGCATAATAATTGTAGATACCAATACCAAGCAGAACATCGTAATTATTCGGTTCAAGTTCATATGCTTTTCGGACCAGCGGCAGCGCGACAATGCCATCGTTTGCTGCGCCAAGCCACTTACCCCTGTTTGCGCGCAAACGCCCTCGAAAACCGATAGCACCGCCTTTAAAAAACATCGCCGCCACATCTTCCGGATTATCATCAAGCCGTTTTTCACATAGATCCACGACGACATCTAACAGTTCATACAGTTTCTCATCCTGCGCTTCATCATCAAATTTACTGATGATGCGTTCCCACTGAACCATAGCTCGAAAAAAATATCCCACCGGATGGTCAGGACGCAGTTTTATGACCTCGGAAAAATTAGAATCAGCTTTGTCAAATTCAAAATTGTAAAGCTCGTCAATACCATGCTGAACTCGCTGGTCTATGGCCCGATCTTCAATCCACTGCGCATGAGAGATACAACAGGTGAATAAAAGAACGAGCAGCGAAAGAAATAAATAATGTATAACGCTTTTCAACGCAAATTGATATTTGAAACGATTGTTGATTACTGATTTCAATGGTACCGTAACATATACCTTCCAGATCATGAGTTGAGTTTTATATCTTCCATTGATACCACACACAAAAGAAGGAATAGAGTATGAGTGGTCACATCAATTTCTTGGCAAAGTAATCCTTCAGGCCTGTACTTGCCACACGTTCCTGCACCATGGTGTCGCGATCACGCACGGTCACGGTTTGATCCTGAAGCGTTTGAGAATCAATGGTCACACAGTACGGCGTGCCTATTTCATCCTGACGCCGATAGCGTCTTCCTACAGCGCCGCTGTCATCATAAAACACGCGGAACGATGACCGCAGATCAGCTTCAATCTTCCGCGTAAATTCCGGCATACCGTCGCGATTGACGAGCGGGAAAAGAGCAACTTTGATCGGTGCAAGTTTCGGATGGAGTTTCATCACCACCCGCAATTCCATCGCACCCTCTGCATTCGGAGCTTCTTCTTCACGGTACGCATCGACAAGGAACGCCATAAACGAACGACTCGCTCCGGCAGACGTTTCAATGACGAACGGTGTGAATTTTTCTTTCGTCTCCTCATCAAAATATTTCATGCTCTTACCGGAGAACTGTTCATGCCGTGAGAGATCAAAATCAGTTCGATTGTGCACACCTTCAATTTCTCCCCACCCGAACGGAAAAAGATACTCGATATCGTACGCATCCTTGGCATAGTGCGCCAGTTTGTCTTTCGGATGCTGGTGCCATTGCAATTTGTCTTTGGTCATTCCGAGATTAATAAACCATTGCATCCTCTCACCGCGCCAGTATTCAAATTGCTGGACGTCGGTACCGGGTTTCACGAAAAACTGCATTTCCATTTGCTCGAATTCTCTCGTGCGGAAAAGAAAATTCTTGGTATTGATTTCGTTTCTAAACGCCTTGCCGATTTGCGCTATCCCAAACGGCAGTTTTTGCCGTGATGCAGACTGCACATTCAGAAAGTTGACGAAGATTCCCTGCGCTGTCTCCGGGCGTAAGAAAACAATCGAGGATGAGTCTTCTACGGGACCAACGAATGTCTTAAACATGAGATTGAATTTGCGGGCTTCGGTGAATGTGCTTTTATTGCCGCAGTTCGGGCAAGAGAGCATCGGAACGATGCGCGCGGCATCTTGATCCGTTGCGACAAGTTTGGCGAATTCTTCTACAATTGTTTCATCCTTCTGTTGACCGCCGAATTTCTGTGGATCAATCTCACGGAGAACATCTTTTTTCTTTTTGAGCGAAAGCTCGTCGCACAGGACATCGATTCGATATCGTGCTTTGCACTGCTTGCAATCCACCATCGGATCTGTAAAATTCTCAACGTGCCCCGAAGCTTCCCACACACGCGGGTGCATCAGGATCGATGCATCGAGTCCTTCCACATTCTCCCGGTATGTCATGCTCTTCCACCATTGCTGTTTCAGATTATTAAGCATCTCCACGCCGAGAGGACCATAATCCCAGCATCCGTTCAATCCGCCGTAAATTTCACTTGATTGAAATACAAAACCGCGCCGCTTTGCTAACGACACGATCTTGTCCATGGTCTTCGCTTGTTCACCTGCGTTTGATTTATTCTGACCCATAGTATTAGATACTCATCATTATTGATTGGATATTTATTGTCACTCATTCATCTGTACTTTTTACTTTCAACTTTTTACTTTTGACTTTTTACTCCTTTTCACGCTACTTCAATTCTACTTTGATCGCCTATCATGAATCGATGGACGCGCGGCTTACCGGCTGCTTCCACCACTTCCACATCGTTGCCAAGTATGCTGCCCTCGATACGGATACCGACGCTTATGACTTTGCAATCCCGAAGAACAATACTGTATTCCATTTCACTGTCTTTAATTTCCGTTCGATCGCCAATAGAAGTGAATGGGCCGATATAACTATCTTCGATACGGCAATTCTTTCCGATGATGACTGGTCCTCGAATTTTGCTTTTGATAATGTGCGCCCCTTTTTCAATCACCACACGCCCCGCGACATCGGACTGTCCGTCAACATCGCCGTCGATACGCGGTTCGATATTATCAAGAATTAACCGGTTCGCTTCCAGCAAATCTGTCGGCTTTCCCGTGTCTTTCCACCAACCCGTGATTTCTGTATAACCGACTTTGAAGCCGCGCTTGATTAATAAGGTATGTGCATCAGAAATTTCCAATTCGCCGCGAGCACTTGGTTTTAAACTCCTCACCGCATCAAAGATATTCCGATCGTACAAATAAATTCCTGCTACGGCATAGCTGCTCTTCGGCTTCTTTGGTTTCTCATCCACACGAATAATTTTACCATTGCGAATTTCCGGCACACCGAAGCGCTCCGGATCTTTCACCTTCGATAGTGTCAGGTAACAATTGCATCCGCTCTTCTCGAATTCCTCAACGAATCGTTTCACACCGCCGACAAGCATATTATCGCCGAGATAAAAGATGAACTTATCGCCCGCAATGAACTTTTCCGCTAACTGCACTACTTGCGCAAGGCCCCCTGGAGTTGTCTGCGGGATGTACGTAATTCTCACTCCCCACTTCGAACCATCGCCGATATAATTCGGCACTTCCTGGCTATCCGCATTATGTACGATGCCAATTTCTTTAATGCCTGCTTCTACCGCTGCTTCGATGGCATAATAGAGAATTGGTTTATTCGCAATCGGAATAAGATGTTTGTTTTGCGTATGAGTAATAGGGCGCAGCCGAGTACCGCGCCCGCCGCTGGCAATGAGTGCTTTCAATGATTTTCCTTTACACTGTCATTTTACGATTTAGTTTGATGTAAGTATTCGCCTGATCTGCTTCGCAACCTTTGGCCTGATCGATTTTTTCTTTACCGCCATCTTGAGGGCCTGCAATCCGATTTGCTGATACAATAAAGCTAACGATGTATCGATTTTTCGAAGCTCAAGTACATGATGTTCAACTGTTTTGGAACTCCCGCGTGCAATGGGCCCAGTGAGCGCCATGTTCGGCGTTAACTGAAAAACGTTTTCTATACTCGTTCGTACCAATGGCTCAAAATGTGAAAGTCTTATTCCTCCGCCAATGTGTTTCGCCAATTCATCTACCACTCCAAGCAGCGCTGCTGAATAGTTGGAAGCAAAAACGCACGCTATATGATACAAAAATTTTTCTTCTTTTGGAATCCGAACGAATGTACCGCGCAAAGCTTTCACGAGTCGGCGGGCTAATGGGACGGCCGCTTTGTTTCCTTCAAATCCATAACAAACATTCTTCATCCGCGCTATTTGATGGATAACCGTTAATGCCTTTGAAAAAGATTGCATCGGATGAAGTGAAAATACCAAAGCCCCTTCCCTTCTCAATGGCAATAAAGCATCACTCGTGAGCGAGCCGGAAGTGTGGACGACGGCGAGTTTTGAGAAATCGAGATGCGGGTGCGTCGCAATCTCTTCTGCGATTCCCAAGATATCTTCCTCTGGCACTGCAATAACAATAATTCTCGTCGCAGGATGAATATCAGAAAGAGAATCTGACATATTTTTACATCCGACAAGACGTGCCAGTTTTCTCGCGGAACTTTTCTTTTTACTCACAACGGAAACGATACGATAGCCTGCACGATGTAACAGCATTGCAAGTGTTGTTCCAACTTTGCCTGCACCAATGATGCTCACTGCGTATAAATTCTTATGCTGCATTTAATTCCCTACTGGTATGACAAAAACCATTTTATATCTTGATAAACAAGGAATGAAAAAGAAGAATGTACATCACCACTTCATCGTGGTTGTCCAAAAAGAAAGAAAATGTCACCCCGAACTTGTTTCGGGGTCTAATTTTTTACAAAAGACAGATGCTGAAACGAGTTCAGCATGACAACTCCGGACTTTTTAGAAAGCCTCAAATCCCGACACGATCTATAATTATATCGGGATGGGGAGGTGGACAACCATATAATAGCTATAATGCTTTTTAAAGAATCTCCAGTGCATAACATCAATTCTTTATACAAATGCAGCTGCAAGGTATCCGACAACGCCGTCCTTTTCACCAGTGACATCGCCGGAGTTACAGTAATAGAGAACCTCTGCTTTACTTGCTCCTAGTTGCTGCGCTGCATTCATGACTGCTGCAATAGGTCCACCGCCGCACGCCTCAAATGAATGTGATTCCATTTTATTGATAAAAGTTTCTGAATTAAATTTCTCCACTTCACTTATGACGCCGTTATCAAGCATCACCGCTTCATCGTAGGGATGATAATGCGAAAGATCACTGCTCGCGACGAGCAGGATATTGCGATTCTTTGCGATTCGTACAATCGCTTCTGCCAGCCCATTGCACAACTCCCGGCGCTGGTCTCCCATAATAACCGGCACAAATGAAAAATCACCAAGCACGCTCTGAAGGAACGGTAATTGAACTTCAATCGAATGTTCTGAACGATGTCCCGCATCCGATGCAACGATACCATTTTTCTCTTCTAATAATTCTTCTCTGATTTCCTTGTTCACAGGAATTATTCCCAGCGGTGTTTCGTATGCATCCCCCGGATAGATTGAAATGCCGTTAAAATATTCACGATGACTTGGTCCCACAACGATAACACAATCATATTTGATTTCTGCAATCATTTTATATGCATGTGCCGCTGTGAACCCAGAATAGACATATCCCGCATGAGGTGATACCAATCCACGCACCGTACCCTTCAATTTCGGAACTCGTGCAAGTTTTAAGTATTCATCAATGTCCTTTCGCAGAACATCCGGTGAGCCCTCATAAAATAGTCCGGCAACGGATGGCGGACGAACGGTATGCTTCTCACGCATTGAAATTATTTCTCCTCTGATAATACGAACTCAGATTCATCGAATTTCTCGACTGTGAATGCAAAGAGTTTTACTTCTTTTCGTTTCCAGGCATCTGGCGGCAATCCAGCTTTCAAAGAGACTTGCTTAAGAAATTGTTTGCGGTCCCAATTGTATTCTGTTGCCACCTGCGGTAATAACAATCCGCGTCGATATCCTGCGTCAATCACCAAACCATGCTTGCCAATTTCAATTGTTTCTATGTCAATCAATTCTTCTAGTGGCGAAAGAACTGATATTTCAATTGATATCCTAATCAATTCAGGCGGTGTAACCGGCATGAACCGCGGATCTTCCATCGCGGCTTTCACTGCGACTTCCTGTGTTGCACTTGCAAGGGGAAACAACGGCTCAATATAACCGATGCAGCCGCGTAGGTCTTCACCGATTCGCAGTGTTACGAAAACACCGGAGCGGCGATTTAAAGCTTCACTTTGAAATTTGAGCGATGGAAGTGTTTTATTTTCAAGTGCCGAAGTAATTGCGGAACGGGCAATCTTTAATAGTGTGCGTTTCTCTTCGTTTGTCAAGTCCATAGAAATTGCCTTCATCTCTTTTTACGATAATAAGGTAGGGATGCAGAGGCAAACATTCAAGAGGATAACACTGAAGAGTCCGACGACTCGTCGGACATTTATCGATTTATTCCTTTTAAGTCCTGTCTAGTTACTTAAATTCCAACCTCTTCGTCTCTGTTTTGAAGCAGAGCTTCAACGATTCCCATTCCCAAACGGAGTTTGGGAACGAGGCCAAAATCTTTCAATACTGTTTGGGAATATTTTTTACAGTGTCAATCCAAAAGCTGTTTCTGTAGAATCCGATCATCAGATCGGATAATCCTAGCCGGGAGAGAGCTTTACTCCCGACCTTAATGGCTAATAAATTTCTTTCCCGGCAGAATGTTTATTTATTCTTGTCCGGTCAGTGACCGGACTCTACACTCATCTACTCAATGGCTCACAGATTCATCGACTCATTGTATCCACAAGTTGGAAGGAAGTTACACTCCCGGCCCCATTCCAACCTCTCATTCCTAATCTCAACGTTGGGAACATTACTACTCCGAAGCTCAGCTTCCATCTCTGTTTTGAAGCAGAGATTCAACGCTTCTTATTCTCAAATTATATGTCAATCTTTTTTCCCTTAGTCTCAGGAAAAACCCAGATCCATGCACCGGTCAGCAATGCAAAAAGGGCAGCGAGTGAGATACCGCCTCCGAGTCCGTACTCCTCGGCAATCAACGCAATGATCACGGGTGTAAAAAATTGTACGCCACGTGCAAGGTTAAACGCCGAGCCCATGGCCGTGTTGCGGATCGAAGTAGGGAAGAGCTCGGCAAAGAGCGGGCCGTATCCGCTGAACATACCTGTCCCATAACCGACGAGAAACATAAAAACCAATGCAAGCAAAGGAAAAACGACAACGACGTCCCACATTAATGTAATCATGATCAAACCGATTGCCATAATGCAGGAATAGATCGAATATGCAGGCCTCCTGCCGAGCGAGTCTGCCGCGTAGCCGAAGGTGAGATATCCGAGCAGCCCGCCGGCCTGTGTTACCAACATCCATACCGCCGATTTGGCAATCGTAAACTGCCTCTGCTGTTGGAGATATCCTGGCAGCCAGCTGTATGTAAACCAATATGCTGACATATCAAAAATTGCAAGAATAAGAGCCTTGGAGAATATGACTCTGTGTGCGGGAGAGAATAATTGTAAAAATTTACTCCTTCGTTCGGCGGCAATTGCTTCCATAGAACGTGTATTTTCTGCGCTCAATCGTTTTCGTTCAAGCCACACATCGGATTCAGGCAATCTTTTTCGGATAAAAAGGACGAGTAGTGCGGGAAGGATTGAGAGAAAGAAACATAACCGCCATCCGATCTCAGGTGCGACAAATCCGCCAACAATCGATGCAAGCACAATACCAAACGGAGCGCCAGTTTGCATCACGGCGCCATATCTCCCCCGCACTTTGGGCGGAAAGGATTCACCTACATATGTCTGGCCGGTTGCCCACTCGCCGCCGACACCGAGGCCAGTAATGATTCTAAAGAGTAACAATACTTCCAGCGATGAAGCTAACCCGCAAAGAAATGTTCCAACACTGTATGTGAGTATAGTCCATTGCAACACGCTTTTACGGCCGAAGCGGTCGGAGAGGACACCAAAAATTACTCCTCCGATCGCAGTCGCGGCAAGCGATGCGCCAAGCACATACGAAAGCCCGACGTTTGAGAGATGAAGCTCTTTACCTATTGGAATGAGCAGGAATGAGAACAAAATAAGATCATAGAAATCAAATACCCATCCTGCCCAGCACATGAAAAGGATTTCGTAATGTTGTTTTACGGGCTTTTCGTATTCACTCAGGAGTGGCATGGTGATTCTATTCTATTATGCGTTTGTGTTGAATGCGAGTGTTTTAAATTTCTCGGAACAGTAAAACGATGGTGCATCGGTAGAGCACCTCCTTCATTTGATCACCAGAACTTTACATGTAATTTATTCCAATTTCAACTTTTAAAAAGCGGCCTTCATCGCCCCTGCTGGTTCAAGAAATGAGTTTCTCACAGTACAAGCTGCCTGCATCTTGCTTCTCCATACCTTTCTGTGTAGATTATCGCTGAAATTATAGGAATTTTTCATGGCATTAATGGTAAGTATCTCTGGAATTCGCGGTGTCGTCGGCGAAACTTTGACCCCCGAAACAATTGTCAAATATGCATCGGCGTACTCTGAGTTCTGCAATCGTGGTCATATTATCGTTGGCAGGGACGGCCGCGTTACAGGCAAGAACATTTTAGACATCGTCGTTTCCACACTACGCCAAATGGGCTGCAATGTGACTGATTTGGGGATCTGTCCAACACCAACTGTCGCACTTGCCGTCGAGAAACTAAAATCCACCGGCGGTATTTCAATTACTGCAAGCCATAATCCTATGATGTGGAACGGATTGAAATTCTTTGCGCCCACTGGATTATTTTTGGATGCAGATGAAAATCTGAAGTTCTGGCATCTTGCCGAACATTCTGCAAAATATGTTCCGTGGGATAAGCAAGGCACGTATGAGTTGAACGAAGCGTTTTTAGATGAACATATCTGCCAAGTGCTATCGCTTGCCTATATCGATACTGGAAAGATTCGCGCTCGCAAATTTAAAGTTGTGCTAGATTGTGTGAATTCGGCTGGCGGAATTATCGTTCCGCGTTTGTTGGAAAAACTTGGCTGTGAAGTCACTCCGCTTTATTGTGAAGTCACCGGCATATTTGGTCATACACCTGAACCAATCCCGGAAAATCTTACTGCACTATGTGCAAAGGTCCGCGAAGTCAAAGCTGATATTGGAATTGCCGTCGATCCCGATGTTGACCGTCTCGTCCTCATCAACGAGAAAGGTGAACCATTTGTTGAAGAATACACAATTGCAACCTGCATCAACTTTGTTTTGAAAAAGGAAAAACTGAACAATCTGAAAGTTGTAGTGAATCTTTCAACGACAAGAGCGGTCGATGATATAGTAAACCGCTATGGAGGAACAACATATCGTACAGCCGTCGGTGAAATCAATGTTGCGAAAAGGATGAAGGAAGTCGGGGCAATTATTGGTGGTGAAGGAAGCGGCGGTGTTATTCTTCCGAAAGTGCATCTTGGCCGCGACGCCATAGTTGGCATCGGACTTGTTCTCCAAAGTTTATTGGAGTTCGGCGGCACGATGTCGGAACTAAAAGCTACACTTCCTCAATATTTGATTACAAAAGGGAAAATAGAACTCGGCAGCCTAAACGCTGACGCGATTATGAAGCGTCTTCAAGAGAAATTTTCTTCAACTGGAGTAATGAATACCGACGATGGATTGAAGATTGATTTCCCGGATGCATGGGTGCATCTCCGGAAATCGAACACCGAACCGATCATCCGCATTATCGCGGAAGCACATACGAAAGCTGAAGCAGACGAATTCGTGAAGAAGTTCACCGAGGAGATACTCGCGAAGTGAGAGCTTTTTTTCGCCTGCAAATTCTTTTCATTGCCTTCCTCTCCTTTTGTTATTCTGTCAAGTCACTCGCACAGGAAAAGAATTACTTCTTTTTCCATCCAGTCAACTATGGTTCGGAGTCAACCTTTAATCCTATATCACTGATCGCAAATGGTGGGTTTGACGAACTCCAATCGTACTGGCGTTCATCTGCCCTTTCGGATATTCCATGGAAGAATGGCGAGAAGAATGTCCGATATAACATCATCGCACCGTTTCCACAAATTAACAAGTATGGATGGCATGAGTTCATCTTCCACGAAGTAATTCCGGGCAGCTTCAATATGGATAACGCTCAGTACTTTCCCAATTACACATTACATCTTATCGGCGGCGGTATGGAGTACCGAAAAGCCGTAGAATGGTTCGATTACTATGGCTATTCGGTACCATCAGTGTGGGCGATCATCAGCACTATGGGGTATCACTATATCAACGAAATAGTCGAGAATGGCGACTATCAAGGTCCAAACGTCGATCCGATCGCCGACCTCCTTATCTTTGATCCTTTGGGGATACTGTTATTCAGCTTTGATGGAGTTTGCCGATTCTTTTCTTCAGAGGTGAGCTTGAACGATTGGAATAATCAACCTGCGATCTCATTTTCGCCGTTGGGCATTCACAACACAGGACAAAATTTTATCATGAAGTATCCGCTCACCGCATCGGGAAAAACCAGTCTTTTGTATCATTTTGGTTCCTTTGGAGAGTTGGGACTTTCTTTAAAAACGAACAACGAAGATGCTCTCTCTCTAGGAGTCGGAGTAACTTCTCGAACTGTTGAAACAACCTTTAACGCTAACGGTGTACCGCGAAATACCATAACAACGGGGCCTCGTGCTGGAATATATTGGGATCGCAATAATTCTCTTATGGCGTCGCTCATCGCCTCCGATAATTTTCGCGGTCTTGTACTTTTAAACATCTATCCCGGTGTATTCTCCATTAAATCATTCTCACCAGGATTTTTCTTGCTTGTTGGCAAAGGCGGCACATTCACTCTTGGAATAACGGCATCGTTTCTTCCTGTTGGTATAAGTATGAATAAACCTTGAGTGTTTGAAGAGCAGCAGATATCTATCTGCTGTAAGCACTATGAGGAAACTGCTTGCATCATTGCATGATTCCGAGTATTATCTTAATGATTTTTGACAAAGATTATTTCAGAATGAAAGATATGTTAGTACAAAAAATTATTATCATATTATCTTTATGTCTCATAGGGAACACTGTCGTCTTTGCTCAAGAAAAGAAGTACTTTTTCTATAGGCCGCTCGACTACGGCTCGGAGGCAATGTTTAATCCTATCGGTGTCCTCATGAACGGCGGATTTGATGTACTTCAGTCATACAGCAGTTCAACCAGGGCAGACGACATTTTATGGAACACACAGGGCACAAGTGTCTGGCGAAGTGTTACATCACCGGCTTACTATATTAGCGAGTATGGCTGGAATAAATTTCTCAGTCAGGAAGTGATTCCTACAAGTTTCAATATTACAAAAGCACAATGGGCCCCGAATTATACTCTTCATCTGATCGGCGGCGGCATGGAGTACCGAAAACTTTCTGAATGGTACGACTATCACGGTTATCCGCTGCCCTTTGTCTTTGGTGCAGCGACAGCGATGGGTTATCACTTCCTCAATGAACTTGTTGAGAATGGCCCCTCTATTCACGGGAACACTGATGCGATTGCCGACTTCTGCATATTCGATCCGCTTGGAATTGTGTTTTTTAGTTTCGACGGTGTTGCAGAATATTTTTCTTCCGAGTTTGGTTTGAACGACTGGTCGCCGCAGCCGTCTTTCTCTTTTAGGCCGCTTTCTTTTAGAAACTTTGGCCATAGTTTTGTCGCGCGCTATCCGATCACTGAATCGAAACACACCAGCGCATTCCTGTATCTCGGCAAATCGACATTGCTCGGCCTCTCGGTGAAAACGGATAACGAAAACGCCGTCTCTTTTGGCGCGGGCGCCACACAAACGGGCGTATGGGTCGTTGATGAAACAAATGGCATCGGAACCAATTCTATCCATGTTGGAGCATCGTGCGGATTATTTTACGATCGGAACAACTCACTTCTCGCGTCGCTGCTCATTTCCGAATTCTACCTGGAACGCATTCGTCTCAACATTTACCCCGGTGTCTTGAGCGCTTCGCCATTTTCACCGGGATTCTTTTTTACGATTGGTGATGGCGGAACATATTCCGCTGGTATCACCATGCAATATTCTCCGTTTGGATTTGGATTATATGCACCGCACTAATTGAGGAATGAACCATGATTCTCTCGAAAGTCATCGGTACTCTTGTTGCCACACAGAAGAACCAGACACTGCGTGAATACAAATTGCTTATCGTTCAGCCTATTGATCTCACGGGCGCATTCATAGGGCGCGATTTAATTGCTATCGATCATGTAGATGCCGGCATAGGCGATACCGTCCTGGTGATGCAGGAAGGCACCGGCGCCCGGCAAATTCTGAAGCGTGAAGACATTCCCGTGCATTCGGTGATTGTTGCGGTGGTAGATGGAATGGATATTCCGGCGGCATAACTACTCTCAACCAATATATTTTTGAATATGATCAACGTTCGCGAACTTCTCCGGCTTTCCTCCGTACCGCGTATTGGTCCGCAGAAAATTCGCGCGCTCGTCGCGCACTTCAAAACATCCGATAATGTTTTCCATGCATCTGCACACGAGCTGATCGCCGTTCCTGGAATCGATAAAAAACTCGCTTCAAACATTCTTCATCACGTAACAGGAGAAAAGTTTGCCGATGAGCAATTGAAGCGGTTGAACAAACTCGGCGGTAGAATCCTCACCCTGTGGGACAAAGAATATCCTGATCTCCTTCGTAAAATTTATGATCCGCCTGCACTCCTTTTTATCCTCGGAAAATTTAAAGAAGTTGATGCTCGTTCCCTCGCGCTTGTTGGTACACGTCATCCCTCTCCGTACGGTCATACTGTTGCGGAAAGTCTTACTCGTGAAATTGCTCAACGATCCATTACTATCGTAAGCGGATTAGCCCGCGGCGTGGATACAATTGTCCATTCAACTGCCCTGAAATGCGAAACTCGAACTATTGCTGTTATTGGCTCCGGCTTGGACGTCCCGTATCCTCCGGAGAATAAAAAACTGATGGAACATATAGCCGAAGAAGGTGCGGTCGTTTCGGAATTTTCTATGGGCACGAAGCCCGACGCACCGAATTTTCCGCGGCGTAATCGCATTATTAGCGGTCTTTCTTTAGGTACTGTCGTTATCGAATCTGCTGAACAGGGCGGTGCTTTGATTACAGCAACAACAGCACTTGATCAAGATCGCGAGGTCTTTGCTGTGCCTGGCAACATTACAGAAAAACGCAGCGGCGGATCAAATAAACTTATCCGAGAAGGACGCGCCAAGCTTATTACAAATGCTCAAGATATTTTTGATGAGCTGGCATCTCAGCTCCATCTTTCATTTGACCAGAACGATAGTAAGGTACACGTTGACCTGACACCGACTGAACAATCACTCTTTCAACTTCTTTCAGATGAGCCAATGCACATTGACGCGCTTTCTGAGAAGACAGAAATGTCCACACCTGATGCATTAGTGACATTGCTTTCATTAGAATTCAAGGGCGTTGTCCGTCAACTTCCGGGTAAGTTATTCATCCGGTCATAAGTTGCAATCCTTTTCTCTCAGGTGATTTTTCACTATACTACATCATATTGAGAGAGAGAAAAATGTTAGAGCTTCAACAAGTAATCATAGACGATACGATCCCGCGAACCAAATTTGCATGCAACCTTTCCGCCTGTAAAGGAGCATGTTGTACGCTTGCTGGCGGCACAGGCGCACCGCTGTTAGATGATGAACTTGAACAAATTGATTATGCATTCCCCATCATTCAATCTTCACTCCCGAGAGAACATCTTGAATGCATCACACAATTGGGACTGTACGAAGGCAAACCCGGAGCTTATACGACGATGTGTTTTGACAATCGTGCATGCGTGTTTGTGTTGTACGAAGAGGGAATCGCCCATTGCGCCTTCGAAAAGGCATATGGAGAAGGCAAATTGAAATGGAAAAAGCCCATTTCCTGCCACCTTTTCCCTATTCGAGCAAGTCGTGAAGAGCCCAAACGATTGCGGTACGAACGAATTGCAGAATGCAATTGTGCAATAGATCGGGGCGAGAAGGAAAGCATATTATTAAGTTCATTCCTACAGGAACCCCTCATTCGAGCTTTTGGTTTAGCTTGGTATGAGGAATTTCAACTCACGTGCAATTGGGATCGAAATGACAACGAGAGTGAATAAGTATCCATTCAGAATGAAACGATGATTAATCTTTCGCAACAGCTTCGGCTTGGTTTAAAACTTACGCCGCAGCAGGTACAGTATTTAAAACTTCTCCAGTTACCGACGCTTTCACTTGAGCAGAGAATCAAGCTGGAACTTGAATTGAATCCTATGCTCGAGCTGAATGAAGAACAAGAATTATCCCTTGATCAAGAAGAGCGAACTGAGGAACCCGAAGAAAAAACTGAAGAACCGGCTGAAGAAAGTGAGCCCAAAGACGATTATTCTATTGAAGACTATTTGAACGACGACCTTTCAGGTTTTAAAAGTCCCGAGGCATATAAATCGAATGACGAAGATGACACGTATGAATCGCCACAGCAATCAACTATCCCACTCTCCGAACGCCTTCTTGGCCAGCTCAAGATGTTCTTAAGTGACGATGAAGAGATTTTGCTTGGAGAAGAAATTCTTGGCAATGTCGATGAGGATGGGTATCTCCGCCGTGATTTGGCTCTTATCGTTCAGGATCTCAATTTAAGTTTTGGACTCTCCATTCCCGTTGAAAAGGCAGAAAGCGTTCTTCAAAAAATACTTCTCCTGGACCCACCCGGCATTGCGGCGAGGAACTTGCAGGAATGTCTTATCGCTCAACTCCATGCGGGGAAGTATGCATCCTCACTCAAAGAGCTGGGAATTAGAATCCTGAAAGATTTCTTTGAGGATTTCAAACTGAAACGTTTTGATAATCTTGAACACAGTCTCAACATTGGCCGAGAAACCTTAAAGAAAGTTATCGAGCTGATTCAGCATCTCAACCCGAAACCGGGTGAGGGCGAGTTCTCTGCACAGGAAAATTACATCACACCCGATTTCATTGTTGAAAAGGATAATGGCGATTTCATTATTACACTCAATGATCGCAATATTCCGACATTGCGAATCAATAGTGCCTATAAACAATTAGTAACACCAAAAGGAAAGAAAGTTTCGACGGAGACAAAAGATTTCGTCAAGAAGAAATTTGAAGCGGCAAAATGGTTCATCGCCTCCATTCACCAGCGGCATGAGACATTGATGAAAGTGATGAAGATTATTGTTGAAAGACAACGGACATGGTTTGAAGAAGGTGAATCGCTTAAGCCAATGATCTATAAAGATATTTCTGAAATTGTTGGCGTGGACATCTCTACCATTAGTCGTGTTGTCAATAGCAAATATGTGCAAACAGAATTCGGTGTTCACTCCCTGCGTTTTTTCTTTACATCCGGACTTGAATCCGAGAACGGTGAAGATGTTTCCAACCAAGTTGTCAAACAGCGCGTGAAAGATATTATTGCAAGTGAACCCCCGCAGGATCCATTGAATGATGATAAGATAGCCGACATCCTGAAACAAGAGGGCATTCACATTGCCCGGCGCACTGTCGCAAAGTACCGAGAGCAGCTTGGACTTCCCATCGCGCGGATGCGCAGAAAGGTTTGATTCACTATGGGGAAAACATTCATGGAAGATAATTTTCACGCAACCACGATCATAGGACTCCGGCATAACGGGCACGTCGCCATCGGCGGTGATGGTCAAGTAACACTTGGCAATACCGTGATGAAACAAAAATCAAATAAGATACGCAGACTGTATAACGACTCCGTCCTTGTCGGATTTGCAGGTTCTGCAGCAGACGCATTTAGTCTGCTGGAACGTTTTGAAGAAAAGCTGGAGCAGTACCAGGGTCAGCTTGCACGAGCGGCTGTGGAACTTGCCAAGCTATGGCGAACAGATAAATACCTCCGTCAACTTGAAGCGCTGCTTGCCGTACTCGACAAAGAACATGCACTTATCATTTCCGGTACAGGAGATGTCATAGAACCTGACGATGGTATTGTTGCCGTTGGTTCCGGCGGAAGTTATGCATTGTCAGCGGCACGAATGCTTGTCAAACACACAGAATTAAGCGCGCGAGATATTGTGCAGGAATCTCTCAACGCCGCTTCAGATATTTGCATCTATACAAATAAAAATTTCACTATTGAAGAATTGTAGGCACCGTGGCAAAAAAACAGTCTGTACTTCAACAAAAAGAACTGACTCCACGACAAATCGTCTTTGAGTTGGATAAATATATTATCGGTCAACACGCTGCAAAGAAAGCAGTTGCCATTGCATTGCGAAATCGCTGGCGGCGCCTCCAAGTCACCGGAACATTGCGTGAAGATATTATGCCGAATAACATTATTCTTATCGGCCCTACTGGTGTCGGCAAAACAGAAATCGCGCGGCGCCTGGCAAAACTTTCCGGCGCACCGTTTCTCAAAGTAGAAGCGTCGAAGTTCACAGAAGTCGGCTACGTCGGCCGTGATGTAGAATCGATGGTGCGCGATCTTACGGAAATTTCCGTGAATATGGTGAAGGCGGAAAAAGCGGCAGAGGTGGAAAATAAAGCACGAGAGCTGACAGAGGAACGCCTTCTTGATATTCTCGTTCCATCGAATCGGCGCACGAAGACAGGAGAAACGAAAGAACTGCCGGTGAATCCGGAGATCGCTAGTGAACAAGAGAGCGAAACCACGCGGCAAAAATTCCGAGAGAAACTGCGTTCAGGCAGTCTTGATGAACGTATGGTAGAACTTGAATTATCAACATCACCAATGCCGATGATGCAGGTGATGGGACCGTTCAATATGGAAGAGATGGGTATTAATTTGCAGGAGGTATTCGGCAATATTCTTCCCAAGAAAGAAAAACGCCGTAAAGTGACGGTTGCTGAAGCCCGCCGCCTTTTGATTATGGAAGAATCACAGAAGTTGATTGACATGGAAAAAGTGACAAAGGAAGCGCTTGAGCGTTTAGAAAATTCCGGTATCATTTTCATCGATGAGATTGATAAAATAGCAAGTTCTCGAGGACAAAGTTCCGGGCCGGATGTCTCACGTGAAGGAGTCCAGCGCGATCTTCTCCCTATCGTGGAAGGCTCCAGTGTCCTTACAAAATACGGCATGGTGAAAACCGATCACGTTCTCTTCATTGCATCCGGCGCCTTTCATATTGCGAAACCGTCGGACTTGATCCCGGAATTGCAAGGGAGATTCCCGATTCGCGTGGAATTAAAAAGTCTGGTCGAAGAGGACTTCGTCAAGATCCTCACATTACCGCAAAATGCACTCATCAAACAATATGCGGCTTTATTGAAGACAGATGGAATCGACATCACGTTTAATAACGAAGCTGTTCGGGAAATTGCAAAGATTGCTTTCGAAGTAAATGATCAAGTCGAAAACATCGGCGCACGCCGCCTTCACACGATCATCACAACGCTGTTGGAAGAAATTCTTTTTGATGCTCCGGATGGAATCAAGGAGACATCCATTATGATAACGCAGAAAGTTGTTCAGGACAAATTGAATTCCATAGTAAAGAACCGCGATCTCAGCAGATATATACTCTGAAGATTTGACAGTACACACAAACGGGCAAGATCATCTTGCCCGTTTGCATTTTGGATCCCTCCATTCGTAAATTATTATATTCGTACTTTCAAGCCCATCCCAAAAGATGCTACATTAAAGCTTTTTGGCGAGAACAACATTCCAAAGTTGTCGCTGGCGAAATCAAGAGTAAGGAATCGGAAATCTAATCCAAACCCGAACGCCCAGCGTAACTTATCACCTCCGCCAAGCATTATTCCTGAACGCAACGGTAAGAGTGGAATAATCCGATATTCAGCACCAAGCGAAATACGAGGTTTCGTTATATTTCCTAAAGATTCATTGAAGCCCTGTGCATATTCAACTGAAAGCAATAAACGTCCGGGCAAAAATTTGAGGAATGGCACTTTATCAGATTCAGCAGTTGCACCAATTCTAAAAACCGTAGGCAAATTCGTCACAAAAGATTCACCAGTGCTATTCTTTCCCTTAATAACATTTTTAATTGAATCGATAATTTCCTTTGTATATCCACTATAGGTAATCTGTCCGCCGCCGGTGGTGAGCATAACATTTTTATCCCACGTAATCTTGCCGATATCAGTGACACTAAGCCCTACAAGGAATCCATCGAAAAATTCGGCTGATATTCCAACATCAAATCCAGTTCCCTTGCCTACTGGATCCGGCAGAGGTGTAAATGAATGATCAGAGTTATCATTATTAAAGAAATCTACACCTGCACGACGTGCAAGAAAATCGAATTTGCCAACGATGCTATTCATGCCTGTATCGGTGAGTGCAGTTTTATTTTCGATTGAAGAATTATTTTTTGTTGTCTGGAATATTCCATACCCGCGAATTAATTTAACAGAAGCGCCTGCATAAAGATTCTTGAGAAATGGAATCTTCACAGGAAGTTTTCTTCCGTAAGAAATATTGTATTCGCGGTACCACCATGCTTCAAATGAAGTACCATCAAACACATATTTTGCATTGGAAGGTAATCCTTGAAGATAGAGCATATCAAAAAAATCGCGCGAAAACGCAAAATTGACGCCGGCATGTTCAATCACCGCAAAACCAATCCCGCCCAATACCGCAGTTTCAAAGGAAACGCCGGCAAGCATTGACTCTATGTTTATTCTTGTCATCCCGTTCTCGGGTAATTGACTTCGAATATCATTTTTGTCTTGCTGTGTCAAAGGATACGAAGCATGCTTCGTTCCGCCGGTATCGATGCCTGTAAAATATTTTTGATAAATGTCGTACGTAAATAATTCAGTACTGATTCGGAAACTCGAATTGACAAGACTGAGATTGAAATGGCCGATATCAGAAATAGCAATGTTTGCCGGATTGATACCGATAGCGTCTGTTCCCCGAGATGCCGCAACCGCAGTTCGTCCCATGCCAAGAGCACGCAGACTCGTTCTATCGGTGGAAAAAGCCGCTTGAGCCAGAGAAACGACCAACACAAGGATTGAAAATATTCTTATCGTTTTCATGGTCATTCTCCTATGGCTTATTCACTGTATATGTTATATCGCCTTTTGCGTAGACACGAATGTAATCCGTATCCCGCACCCGGACAACCTGACCATTGTTGCTTGTTGCCATATCGAACCGAATATACAACGAATCAGCTTTATTAAATTGCACCATCTGGGCCCCATTCAGCGAAATAGATGCTTTTGAAAACCGTGGTGCTGTTGTCAAGCCATTAATATCAACAGGTGCGGCTTGAATTGTATCGCTGGGTGTAATGAAGAGCAGCGTATCTCCTTTATGCGTTTGGGGATTATAATTTCCCAAAAAATTCGCATGAATGAACATTTTAAACGGAAGTTTGTTGTAGAAATAGAATGTCAATGTCCCTTGGCCGACAGATTTAGTAAAATCTTTTGGTATTTCCTCTTTTCCAAATGCGACAACTTCTTTCATAACGCCATTTGCAATGCCCAATGCCACAGGAAAATTCAAATCAAACGAAGGATATACTTTTGTCGTATCAGCAATCTGATACGTCTGAGTTTGCGCAAAGATGATTGGGGGATCCATTGTCAAAGATCCGCGTACGAAAAACGAATCAGGGACATTAGGAAAAAATTTACTGATGAAGCCATCTAAGTCGATGCCCGTACTGTTCGATATTTGAATTACCGATGCCGCCGATGGGTTCGCCGGATCCGGGTTAATTCGCGGAAGACCGTTTAATCCTGAGATTAATTGTATTGAATCAATCAGATTCTTTTTAGAGTTTTTAGCAATAAATGCCAAATGATAATCTGTCGGGAAACCGCCCGTTACGAGCAGTTTCAGTGTCAACTGCAATCCTTTCAATGCTACTTGTGCTGAGAGATTTCCAAGATCAGCTCCGTTAATGCCAGAACTTACTCCTGAATTAATTTGCACAATAGTAGGCGCGATTTTTCCCTTAATAGAATGGACGACTAATGAATCTTGTGGAATGAATGAAGCTTGCACAAAATCATTTTTTGTCACTAGTTGTTTGGCACCTTTAGAATCAAGAGTAGTTATACCAACTGAAAATTTTACATAGGTGCCGTATTGCCTCAATGTATCAGCCTGAATACTTATCTGATTAAAGTTGAGCTGAAAATCTTGTGTTTGTTTTGCAGTCATGGATTGATTGATGGAATAGCTTGTTCCATTTTGTTTAATTTCATTAACAGTAAAATTGACACCGACATCTATACCAAGATTATTCACTAAACGAAGGAGAATTATCCCTTTTGTAAAGTTAGCACTTTCGATAACCGCCAAATTATCAACAATAAGGACAGAGTCTTTTATCGATGCGATTGGTGTTGGCGGAATCACAGCTGAGGCACTATCAGCGCGGAGAGTGCTCGATGAAAACTGTACATTTATCCCGTTACTGCTTTTTAATGAAAACGGTGTCGAACGCTGCTGCGTTGTAAATGAAATAGAATCAAACTTCATCTGACCGCGTAATATTTTCCCTGCGAGAGAGAATGTGCCGTTATAATTCGCAAAGGAATCAATAACTCCCAAATTAAAAGTTGCAACAATAGAAGTATCTACAAATGGTTGAAATTGATTATTGCGGAGAACAATGGGACGATTAAAACCCAATCGCAGCGGCAGATTATTCGTAAACTGAAGAGTGAGAGTACCGGAATTAATCGCTACATACCCAAACTGTGAGGAAAAATTAAGCGTATCACCAGGCAATGATACATATGATGCGGGAAAAGGCGGAGGAATGCCCTGTGCAATCGCATTTGCCCCTGGATAATCATAAGGATTCAATCCCAATTGGGCAAGTGTAGTATTGGCCGTAGTGCCCGGAAGCCCCGGTACATCGAATGTCCCAACACTGACTTGCTGCGAAGAAGGCTGCGGCATAAATTTTATTGGCGGAATGCCTTGAGGCGTTAATGATTCAGATTTTTTATAGTAGCTTGTTCCATCTGGATTTCTTTTGAGTGTTGTATCCTTTGCTAAAAAATCAGCGAATGTTCTTGTGAGATCAATCAGTGAGATTCCTTCCAACTTTACATCGGACATCGGTGCAACAGGAGCAAGCGGCATATCCATGCAACTGAAGGATAGGAAAGCAAACAAACATATGACAAATCCTCCAATCACTGCCCTGGGTAATGCTTTGACAATATTCTTCATAGTACTCGCCTTGGTATATAAATGAATAGTATTCCTTATGAAATAATATATCGACTGCACAAGGCATTGTCAAGAAAACGCCTCATTATTATCGTTTCATAGCCATCTTTTGTGCCTGTCATCACAGAATAACAAAAAAAGCTGATGCCGTTACAATCGACATCAGCTTTTATGGTTACATGTTGAGAATGGAATTAGTGAAATTTCTCTTCTTTGGTAGGCGGTTGAAAACCGAACGTTGGTCCGCCAGGAGGTTCGCCTAAAAGTTTTATCTCACCGAATTTTTTCTCGAACTTGTCAACGTTGTCATGAATTGCGTTCAGCAACATTTTTGTATGCTGCGGCGTCATAACAATTCGGGCGTGAACCCTTGCCTTTGGAATTCCGGGAAGCACTCGCGTAAAATCGATGACAAATTCCGCCGGCGAATGTGTAATAATTGCAAGATTGGAGTAGATGCCCTCTGCTTCCTTCTCTCCAAGCTCAATATTAATTTGCTGCTGAACTGGTTGATCAGTCATACCAAAATCCGTTTCTCACTATGATAAAATCGTTCACTTGCCGGCTTTGCGTATCTTATCTGCCTCATCAAGTGCTTTCGTTGCCTTGTCTGCTTGACCAAGAAGTGCATAGATGGTTCCAAGTGTTTCCCAAATTTTCGCATCATCTTTTTTAATCTCAGTCATTTTTTCCATCCATGGCAAAGCTGCCTGGAATTTTGCTTTATACTCTACACTCTCATCTCCTACTTCTTGAGACTCTTTCTTCATCTTCACGCCCCAGTTGTAGTAGGTCGCACCGATGTCATAGAATGCATCACTAAACTTAGGATCTAGTTTTATTGCTTCGTTAAATTCTGCAATTGCGCCTTCGTAGTCATTGACCGATCTATAAAGAAGACCAAGAATATAATGATTCATCTTGTTGCCCGGTTCATTATCCACGGCAAGCTTGAACGCTTTTGTCGCTTCGACAGAACGGTTTGCTTCATAATATGCCTGCAGAAGGAGATTCAAATTTTCATTGTCTTTTGGATCTGCTGCTTTGATTGTCTCAAAAACATCGACAGCTTTATTAAATTCGACAACTGCTTCAAAGTATTTTGTAGAATCTATGTTCAAATCGTACGGTTTTTCAACCTTTTTATTAACAACACGTTCGCCATCCATGGTCAAAGTCATCGAATATTGATTATAGATCCAATCTTCCTTCTTTGTATTCTTTTTATCTTTCTTTTGACTGTCTGGAGATCCTAACGCCTGCATGACATCACTTTTATAGCTTCCTTTGTCGATATCCCTCAGATTTTTTTGCAGCTTGAGTTTTTCTGCATTTGCTGTTTTGAATTGTTCTTTTTTATCTAAGCCCTGTTGAACATATAATCTTCCAACCGATTTATACACTTCTTTATCATGATCCATTTCCCATACTTTGATGAGATACGTGATTTCGCTCGTAATATCCCCTTTTCCTCTATATGCTGCAGCGATATAGAGATAGGTAATAGAGGTATCCGGCCGCATTTTACGCGCAGCGTTGTAATCCTCAATCGCTTTGTCATAATATTGGAGAGAGTCGTTCGTTGCACGATTTTTGTTAGCGACACCACTGTTAATAAACTGGACCCAGTAATATCCGCGAAGAGCCCGAATATCGTTTGAAAATTCTTTGGAATATTTTTCCGATTGCTGAAAAGCTTCAATCATTCCATCAAAATCATTTAACTGCATTCCGCGGATACGGCCTAAACGAAACCATGCATCAGCATTTGCTGGATTTTTTTGAACTTCTTTTTCATACAATTTTGCCGCTTCAGGATAATTCTTATTTTGTTCCTGTACTTTTGCACCCGTAAATTCTGGAGAACCGCATTGAAATCCCTGGGTTAAGAATCCCACAAGGAGTAATGCAAAAAACAAATAGAATAAATTACTTTTCATGGATTGTACCCTTCATATTGGTCTTTGAATTAAATATTACGGTCGAAAATATACCAAAAGGTGCTGGCAGAAGCAACACTAAATTCTCGTTCCGTGGCCGTTTGTGCCAGATTTCATAACTGATGGTACGCAAAACCGTCTTAATATGCTGATAAATATGGAATGGAGGGGAAGTGAACAACTCTATAAAATACTTTATTTTTTAAATAAAGAATATACAGTGCGTACCATCCGTTCATAATAAAATAGCCCAACAAAATGTGTCGGGCTATCGTGCAAAGCAAGAGAACGATTCTGCTGTTACGGTGCAATATCAACGGAAGATGTATCTTTCCAAATACGCATGTGCGTGGAGGGACGCGGTATTCCGGGTGCAAGCATTTGTTTCCGAAAACGCGGCTGAACAACAACGCGCATCGGTTGTTGATTTTCATCATCGCCGGGAACGTTAATATCCACGCTAAAGAATTCTCCTCCGCCAAATATCTGATCCGTCGCTGGGAATTGCACATTCCTTGGCACTCGTTGGAATTGCCTGGCCATAATTTTTCTCAGCATTGCTTCTCTACGGACTCCGGCGGCGGCAAAATTCTTTTCCATTTGACGTTGGAGACTATCGAAATCGATATGAATCTCTGAATACATCATTGTGTCCGTCGTGATGACAACAAACCGATTACCCTGAGGAAATTTTGGGATGCGCTGGAAATAATCGCCGGTTTTTTCAGTCGGCACGCGCTTCGTCGTAACGGTGTAAGGTGCATTGTTGGCTTCAAGCAAACGCTCGAAATTCACCCGCTGAAGCGGTTCCAAACACGAAGCAATATTGGTCACCATCAATCGATTCAATTTCGGCAGATCAGGTGCTATTGCCATTGTATTATTTTCACCAATGAGAACAGATGATTCGATACGCCTGCCGGTTAATTCCAAGAGTGAATCAATTATTTTCTTCTGATGAGCAGACGGTTTCACTTCAGCAATAAAGCGGTCAAATGTCACTGACTTCGTTTTGTTCTTTAAATTATTCCCAACTTCTATGCGGTACCCTTTCTCTGATTGTTCATCGACGCGAAGCGCAGTTTCTGATTTGTCGTCAAGCGACAGTGTGCCAAAGAGTGAAAACTGCAGTGCCCGTTCTTTATCTACTTTGGCAAAAAGCGGTAAGAGAGAACTCTGCAGGATTTTCTTTTCGTACACTTCCCGAACCGCTTGCGATTTCTCCGAGAAGAATTGCATAAACTGCATCCGATTTTGAATGACCAGTGTTCCCACAACGACAACAAGAGCTGTCACAATAACAGTCATCGCGGGAAGAAACTTGCGTGGAAATGGAAGAAGATTATGTTCTTCTTCCTTCTTTTCTTGCATGGCCACCGAAAACCGAGTCCAGAATCCAATGTCCGGATTCAGCCTCGGCTGTGATGCCAATAATACTTTCAGACTCTTGAGTTCTGCAAGGTGTTGTCTGGCAGATGCATCCACCGCCAGTAACGATTCTACGTGCTGCGTCTCCTTCTCGGAGAGCACTCCATCGACATATTGCGAAAGCAGAGCTTCCAATTTTTGTTCATTCATTTTTTTCATGATTATACTTCCTCCATCAACGGCTTTAATGCTTTCCTCAGCATTGCCCGTGCTCGGGAGATTCTTGATTTCACAGTACCGAGTTCACACTGCATCACCTCGGCTATTTCTTCGTACGAAAGCCCTTCGATATCCTTCAGCACAACTGCCGTTCTAAATTTTTCAGGTAAGGTCTGTAACCCCATCGCTACCAATTCCTGAGTATCCCTGTTTTCCGGTGGAACTGAAAGACGGACATTTAATTCTTTTTCGATTCCTTCATCAAGTGTCTGAAAGGAAAAGAAACGGCGTGCTTTTTTCTTTCGAAGTTCATCCCTGCTTTTATTGACAGCAATCCGATAGAGCCATGTATAGAATGATGCTTCGAATCTAAAATGCGGAAGCGCCTGATATGCCTTGATGAACACTTCCTGAGCAAGATCATCGATGAAGTCCCGATCGTGGAAAATTGAAAACAGCAAATTACGTATCCGTTCTTGATAGCGCTCCACGAGAAACCGATAGACATCGATATCACCGCTCTGAAATGCGTTAATCAGTACCTCGTCATCCATCTTGCGGAGAACATCAGCATTGGGTTTAGGAAGAGCTTGATCGTTGGTCATGGAGTCTGCATCATTCGTTCTTGGAAATGAAGGTACAAAACTTCTTGCACGAACTCCAATCTGAAAAGGTTGATTCTTTGGCTGCCAATCAGCTCCCGGCATCGGTATTGCCACGCTCCCTCCTGTTTGGAATGATTTCATGCTTGTATCTCTTCTCTCTCGCTGAATACTTCAGTCCAGTACTCACATTGTTTATTGCAGGTATTCGATTTATTAGACGGTAAGAGGGAATCGATGGTTCCCTGGTGAAAAAGAAAAACCCGCATCGAGTGTCTCGGGGCGGGTATCGCGGGAATACTGTAAAAATGATTCAAGCAACTATTTGATGATGCGATTCCTGCACACGTTTTTCAAATTCATCCCTGAAACGGCGTATCATCGATTGCACCGGCCAGGCGGCAGCATCGCCAAGCGCACAAATTGTATTTCCTTCAATGTTATTAGCGACGTCCATCAGCAAATCAATATCTTCTCTCTTCGCTTCATAGTGCTCGAAACGTTTGAGAATTTTGTACATCCACACGGTTCCCTCACGGCATGGCGTGCATTGTCCGCACGATTCGTGATAATAGAACTCCGTAATACGCGTGATCACTTGAATGAGATCAGTATCCGAATCCATCACAATGATTCCCGCTGTACCAACAGAAGAACCGGCAGCTCTCAGTGAATCTACATCCATACGAATTCCTTCGAGCTGGTCGCCTCGCAGAATCATGGTAGATGAACCGCCGGGAATAACAGCTTTGATTCCTTTATTGCCGGGGATCCCGCCTGCCCATTTGTGAATAATTTCAAGTAACGGTTCGCCCGTCGGCATTTCGAAGACGCCGGGATTATTCACATGCCCACTGACACCAACGAGTATAGGACCTGGATGTTTTACAGCTCCAATTTGTGAATACCATTTCCAGCCATTATTGATGATAATGGGAATATTGGAAATCGTTTCTACGTTATTGATCGTCGTAGGACAACCCCAGAGACCGTTCTGAGCAGGGAACGGCGGCTTCACACGAGGATATCCGCGTTCACCTTCAATGGAATTCATGAGCGCTGATTCTTCACCGCAAATGTATGCACCGGCACCGCGATGAATGATGATCTGTGTCGTGAAATCTGTTCCAAGAATTTTTTCGCCGATGAATCCATTTGCATATGCATCGTCTAACGCCTTCTGCAGCATTTTGATCCATTTGCCGTATTCACCTCGTATATAAATATACGCAGCAGTCATTCCCATCGCGTAACATGCGATGAGCGTTCCTTCGATAAGCACATGTGGATTGAATTCAAAAATCTGCCGGTCTTTAAATGTGCCCGGTTCTGATTCATCCCCGTTGACGCAAAGATATTTTGGTTTGTCGGAATTCTTCGGCATGAATGACCACTTTAATCCAGTTGGAAAGCATGCACCGCCGCGTCCGCGCAAGTTCGATTTTTTCACCTCATCAATCAATTCTTCCGGTTTCATCTCCAGCGCTTTTCTAAGTGCTTTATAACCGCCGTTCGCAAGATAGAAATCAATCTTGTGCACATCGGGCACGTCAGGGAGTATCACATGCTTCCACATTGTCAGCTTTTCGGTATTTGCAGGTTGCATGTTCATTGCAGAGTGTCTAAAAGCTTATCTACTTTTTCTAAAGTCAGGTTTTCATAATACTCGTCACCAAGGGCAAGCATAGGTGCAGTACCGCAGGAACCGAGGCACTCTGCTTCAGAAAGTGTCCATTTTTTATCCTGCGCTCTTTCACCTGCCTTGATGCCCAGACGTTTTTCTATATGTTCGAGAATTTTTCCTGAGCCGCGCAGCATACATGAAACGTTCGTACACACTTCTATGTGATGTTTGCCAACAGCTTTTTTTTGTAGCATTGTATAGAATGTAACAACGCCCAGTATGTGTCCGTAAGGAATATTCAAAAGCGTGCCGGTATACTTCATCGATTCTTCTGAAATATAACCTTCTTGCTCCTGTATCATCCATAACACAGGCAATACCAGCGCTTGCGCTGTTGGATAACGTTTTCGCAGTTCTTCAACCTTTTTCTGATTTTCTTCGTTTAACATATTCAATGAGATTATGCTTGAAAATAAATTACAAGATTGTGTATTAACATCTTTTCAATCGTCAGTCGAAAATTGTAAATCGTACGTTCTACTTATCCGCTTCTCCCATGATCGGATCCAGACTGCCGACAATTGCCACAACATCGGAAATCATTGCCCCTTTCATCATTGTAGAAATTGATTGAAGGTTGACAAATGACGGCGATCGAATCTTCATCCGCCATGGCTGTCCTTCGCCGTTGCTGTAAATGTAAAAGCCCAATTCACCCTTCGGCGATTCGACTGCGTGATAAATTTCACCAACAGGCGGATTCACTCCAAAATTAATAAGCATAAAATCGTGTATAAGTTCTTCCATTTTCTTATAGACACGCTCTTTATTCGGAAGCACCTGTTTCGGCTGGCCTGCTTTCACTTCTCCGGCTGGTATTTTATCCAATATTTGCCGAACAATTTTAATACTTTCTTTTATCTCTGCCATACGCACGTAATAGCGCGCAAGACAATCGCCGCCTTCGTAAATCGGTACAGTAAAATCAAGATCATTATAGACAAGGTAGGGATTTGCGTGCCGTAAATCATGTTCTACTCCGCATGCACGAAGACATGGACCGGTGAGACCAAGATCCATTGCACGTTCCTTCGTGATGATACCGACGCCATCAACGCGCCCAAGAAAAATCCGGTTGGTGTTGAGCAGCTTTTCGCACTCAAGTACTTTTTGGGGAAGATCATCGATAAAACCGCGGATAATCGAAAGTGTTTCTCCTGTAATATCTTGCGCCAAACCGCCAATGCGGGTGTAACTTGTAGTGAAGCGAGCGCCTGCAATTATTTCGAAAATGTCGTACATCTTTTCTCGTTCACGGAATGACCACATCCACACCGTCAATGCGCCGACATCCATTGCCAGCGAACCGAGAAACATGAGGTGGGAAGAAATACGGGCAAGTTCTGCAATAAGCGTGCGAATATATTGCGCTCGCGGCGGAGCTTCGATGCCGAGCAATTTTTCAACAGCAAGGACATATGCTACATTGTTAGAAAGCGGCGAGAGATAATCCAGACGGTCTGTGTGCGGAATAAATTCATGGAAGCTGCAATTCTCCGCTAATTTTTCGTACCCGCGATGCAAATATCCAAGTTCCGGAACTGATGCCAGCACTGTCTCGCCATCCAGCTTGATGAGCAGCCTCAAGACACCATGCGTCGCAGGGTGCTGAGGTCCCATATTTAGCACCATCTCATTCTCAAGCGGGTCATCGAACGTAATAGAGACATGTTCGTTCTCTAATGCTTCGAGAATTCTTGACTTTCGGCTGCTCTGTTCTGATTTTATTTCCATCATTTTTTCGGCAAGTCTAACGATCCACGAATACCCATCAGCGGAAAATCTTTGCGAAGCGGATGATATTCGAATTCATCCGGCATGTACATTCTACGCAGGTCAGGATGCCCTTCGAAGATAATGCCGTACATATCGAAGGTCTCACGCTCGTGCCAATTTGCGGTTCCCCATACACCAGTGACGGTCGGTACTGTCGGATGTTCCTCATCCGTAAATGTCTTTAATCTCATACGGTATTTATTCGTGTACGAAAACAAGTTGTAGATGACGCCAAACCGTTTCGTTGGTGTGTTCATATCAATGCCGCACAAATCGGCAAGGAGCTCAAAGCGTAGTTCCTGATCTTCCTTTAAAAATTTACAGACTTCAACGATTCGCTCTTTTGGGATGACAAGAGTTAACTCGCCGCGAAATTCGTTTGCTTCTCCTATTGAATCCGCAAACTTCGTTTTGAGCTGCTTGAGAACTTTTTCGTTGATTATTTCCATCAATACGTACTCTTCCGAATTTCTTTTTGGAGATTATTTTGAAACTGAGCTTGACCCGATGCGGCCGTGAAAATCACCGATGAATGCGGGAGCCGTTCCCTTACTTTCTCCCCGCTGTACTTTTTGCTGGAGAAGCATAAGCGCATTTAAAAGATTATCGGGGCGCGGCGGGCAGCCGGCAACATAAACATCCACCGGCAGAAATTGGTCAATCCCCTGAACCACAGAATAGGTCCTGTACATTCCTCCAGAGGAAGTGCACGCGCCCATTGCAATAACCCATTTCGGTTCAGGCATCTGATCATAAATCTTACGCACCACTTTTGCCATCTTGTACGTTGTTGTTCCTGCTACAATCATCACATCACATTGACGCGGAGTAAAACGCATTACCTCCGAGCCAAACCGCGCAATATCGAATCTCGGCCCTGCCGCAGCCATCATCTCGATTGCACAACATGATATTCCCATCGGCATCGGGTAGAGAGAATTCTTACGGCACCAATTTATGACATCTTCAAGCTTCGTCGCGATATATCCGTCACCCATCCAACTCTCTAATCCCATTCCAATGCTCCTTTTCTCCAAACGTAATAGAAACCAATAAGCAGGATGAAGATAAAGACAAACATGACCACAAACCCCTGCACACCGAGTTGTTTATAGGTCACTGCCCAGGGATACATAAATACAATTTCGATGTCGAAGACGATGAAAAGCATAGCGACTAAATAATACTTTACCGAAAACCGCTCGCGTGCTGTCCGCACCGGCTCCATACCGCTTTCGTAGGTAGATTGTTTTTCATCGCTTGGGCGTCTGGGTCCAAATAACTCGTTCGCTTTACCCATGAAGACGCCAAATGCAATGGCACATCCGATCATCAGAAATATTGGAATATACGTTTCAATCATGGCGTAGAATAATTTATCCGTTAAAATTTTAAAAATAATTGCTTGAGAAACAAATCACGCTCATCTTCAACCTTATCTTCTCAAACAAGAAACGAGTACTTAAAATTCCCATACGCAGCCTTTCGAAAGAAATGGAAAAGCTGCACGCTGAGGCAACCTTGTCAAAGTTCACTTAGTTACGCACGGCAACTTTGACAAGGTTTAGGTTACTTCATCTCAATCTTCAAGCCTTCCAATGGCCAGCGAGAACGAATTTTGAGCGTGTCGGAGAACGAACTGAAACGTTCCGAATAGATGAAAGGAAACGGCTTTCCTGAATCATATGTGCCGTTGTTGTTTCGATCTCTGAACGATTGAAAAACGTAACGTCCTTCGGCAATTTGCGGAAAGAAAAATTTTCCTGTCGCATCCGCTGCGGCAATATAATGTTTTGGAGTATTCTCTCCAATTTGAACAGCTGTAATATATATATGCCCAGCGGTATCTATTTTATTTTCATCGAGAACAATTCCTTCAACACTGCTTAAATCTTCGATATCCAGTGTCTCAAAGTGCCACGACTTTGTGGAATCACGGCACGCACGTCCGGCCCAATTATGGACACGTTTTAACTCTGCACGAAGCGTGTACCATGTCCGGTTCGATAATTCATTTTCTGGTCGAATCGAAACCACTGCATCACTGATCCATTTCTTTTCAACAGGCACGTATTGTTTATTGTTGTCGAAAAGATTTACAAAATCAAGTGAAGTTGATTGTGCACATGCATCAGAAAATATCATCGTCAAAACCGGTTGAAGCTCGACAGCGAGTGCACTGTCTTTCACCGACACAGTAGTTACTTGCGGGCCGAGCGAGTCTGCTTTCAGTGAACTTCCAAAAAGGAGTGTATTCGCAAGCTGATTGATTTTATTTTTTGCAGAATCTGTTACGCCCTGCACGGTCAGACAGAATACTCTGCCTGAATCTTGTTTCTGTGTGACCGCAAAAAGTGAATTCGACGCTGCAGGAGATGGATACACAGCGAAAAGATTAAGCGGCTTGCGGTCTAAAGTATCGGTAACAGAAAACGATGAAAGACTCACGGAGGCTGGATTTATTGATTCCGAAAATTCTGCAAGAATATGATTCCGATCCGGTGCCGTAACTTTAACAAGCCGCGGACCGGTTGTATCTTCTTTCGCAAGTTTCATCAATATATCTTTTGTCAACGAATCCGAAGCGGAAATATTGATGATGCCAGACGGTACGCCATATTCATCAACTTCACGATCGTATATAAGATTCCGATACTCATCCCGTATCGCAAACACGCGGTAACTCCCAAAGGGGATGTGACGAAGAAAGAAATCTCCGTTTTTCCCGGCTTGCGTAATAAAATCCGGTTTTTCTATGATGGGATTCAGCGTATCGGGATTCAATCCGTTCAATCGATATGCAAAGATCATAATACCGGAAACTGCATCACCATTATTTCTGGGATATACGCGCCCTTCGATGACACCGCGATCTAATTCTCTTCCAGTTGAAAATGCAAGCGTAAATGCCTGCGCCATTCTGTTGTTATTAAGGTCAACGACATCCGTTCCGACGTTCATAACGTACGTGGTGTTCGATCGAAGTTTTTCAGAAAACAGTATTTCTAATTCTTTCCCGCTCCAGTTAAACTCCAGCGTTCCGATATACGGCGAAATAAAGATTGCTTCTTCAACACTTCGTTCATTCACGTAGCGATCAAATTTTAATCGGATCTTCGTATCGTTAAAATTTCGCATACTGCTGCTATCTGGATATGTTGAAACAATTTCCGGCATCGTTCTATCAATTGGTCCTCCTTCCGGTGGCTGTTGATTAGCACAGCCCGCAAGAAAGAGTGCAGCACCATACAACATCATTATATAATACATGAAGCCCTGTTTCATTTCTGGGAAGCTCGCTGTAACTCACGCCGCGTGCGATGATACTTTATTATGTTTTTTTGGTGATCATTAAAGCTCCTGGCGAAATGATGGCCGCCCACACCTGTGGCGACAAAATATAAATACTCATGCTGCTGAGGAAATAACACAGCACGAATGGAAGATTTTCCCGGATTGTTAATTGGGCCGGGCGGCAATCCATAATGCCGATATGTATTGTATGACGAATTAAATTCTAAATCCCGATGGTTCAATTTTTTCCCATCGCCAAGTGCGTATTGCACCGTCGGATCAGCTTCAAGCCGCATTCTCTTTTTTAATCGATTCCAGTACACACCGGCAATGACCGGCCGTTCATCACCAATGCTCGATTCCGCTTCTACAATCGAAGCAAGCGTGATAATTTCTTGCTGCGATGCTTTCATTTCGCGCTGTCGTTCAAGAAGCGTATCATTATAGAAATGTTTGAATCCCTCCAGCATTCGCTCTAAAATATCGCGCTCATCCGTCTGCCAGTAAAATGCGTACGTCTCCGGCATGAGATATCCTTCCAGCGACTTCGCTTCAATGCCCTGTTCATGAAGGAACACACTATCAGTGCACAGTGCAAGAAACTTTTCTGCATCAATGCCAAGTTCATGTTTGTACCGGCGCGCCATCTGTTCCATCCGCCATCCTTCTGGAATGGTGACCGGAATAATCAGGCGTGATTTTCCAATACGAATATCTTTCAGGATGTCGAAATTGGACTGACCGGAAACAAAAAGATATTTTCCTGTTTTTATTGTTTTCGTATACCCCAGCAATCGGCCGGCAATTTGAAACGACCATCGGTTCCGAATGGCTTGTGAGCTACCTAAGGAATCAACCGCTGAGTGAAACGATGCACCACGCGGGATTGTCACTACTTTTCCTTTCGGATCATGATAATAAAACGGCAACAGGAAGATATAATATGCAAACGCTAACACAAGCACACTCACGACAACTGCGATAATAACGAATCGATGGAACATCCGGTTTGTCATGCGTTTTTTTTCAAACGTTTCTTTTTTTCGTCCATCGTAATACGCTCAGCACTACGTGATTCATCGATAATGCGTTCGAAGAGCCGCTGGATGGCTTTTGTAGACAGGGGGCCGCAGTTCGCCGCAGAGACATTTCGTTTCACTTCTTCTTCCCGTTCAGGTGAATATGCATCCATCCCAAGAAGAAGTTTGATATTGCCAATTTCTTCAGCGCATGTCGTCCGCTCATTCAACAATTTCACCAACTCGAGGTCAATTGCATCTATGCGATCACGCCAGCGGCACATTTCTTTCTTAGGATCAGCCATAATTAATTCAATTGGAGGTTCGGTTCAGCTGTGAGTTCAAGATTTGAAATGAATCCTTTGCGCATGCGTTCATATCCAGCTTGTGCCACCATCGCGCCATTATCCGTACAGAAATCTAATCTGGGAATAAAGAGATGCAGATGATTGATTTTTGCTTCTCCTTCGAGACGACGGCGTAGTTCAGAGTTTGCCGATACTCCGCCGCATACTGCAATATCGTTCACCCTGTATTTTATTGCAGCAGCGATCAACTTATCAATCAGTACATCGACAACTGCCGTTTGAAAACTTGCGCATACATCGGCAACAAATTGTTCGTTCCCTTGTGCAGTTTTATCAAATCCAACTTTACGCAAATAGTACAGCACAGAGGTTTTCAAGCCACTGAAGCTGAATTGATGCGATCCTTCTTCAAGATAGGGACGCGGAAACTTGACGGCGTTCGCATTTCCTTTTGCAGCAAGCTTGTCAACAAGCGGCCCGCCTGGATAACCGACACCGAGCATTTTTGCTACCTTATCAAAGGCTTCACCTGCCGCATCATCCATTGTCTCACCCAGCAATTCACATTCAAAATAATCCTTTACCAATACAAGCTGCGTGTGCCCGCCGGACACGGTGAGGTTGATGAAAGGAAATGACGGTTTTGGTTCTTCAATCATATTTGAAAATATGTGTGCTTCCATATGATTGACACCGATGAATGGAATGCCAAGCCCCATCGCCATTGCCTTCCCGAAACTTAAACCAATCAAAATTGATCCGATAAGTCCTGGACCATAGACTGCGGCAACTGCATCTAACTCTTTTTTTTCAACCGAGGCTTTTCGAAGCGCTTCTTCAACAATCGGGACAATGATCCGTTGGTGCGCTCGCGATGCAAGTTCCGGCACTACTCCCCCATGTTCTGAATGAAAGAGCTGCACTGCCGTAACATTTGAGCGGAGCTCTCCATCCTGCACGAGCGCAGCAGAAGTTTCGTCACACGATGTTTCGATTCCTAAAATGATCATACTAATTGTAATGATAACCAAATTTGATTCTTTGTGCAACGGAACAACTGAAATTGTCTGCTCGAGCATGAACCATGGCTCATACAGAAATTTGAGCTTGAGAACAGCTTTTTTATGAATGTATTCTTCTTGATGCATCATTGTTCATTGCGGAATTTCTCCTTGCCTCTCGTGGGTTTTCTCATTATATTGTTTGGTAATTGAAAAACATTGAAATGAGTGGAGTAGCACATGGCAAGAATTTGTGAAGTGTGTGGCAAGAAACCGATGGCAGGCAATCACGTCAGCCACGCACATAATCGTGTTCCAAGACGTTTTCTCCCCAATCTTCAGAATGCACGAGTAAAGCTGGCATCTGGCGCTGTCAAAAGCATTCAGGTCTGCACAAACTGCATTAAATCCGGGAAGATTCAAAAAGCAGCATAAGTCTTTAGGGCATTGTAAATTTTTGAAATCCCGCCCCCTCAGCGGGATTTTTTGTCAGCCGCCTATGAGAGGCAACCATGACGGCGAGCGTTTATCTATCGGTAAATTCGTCAGGAATATTGTCTTCGAGCGATGAAATTCTTTTCACCACCAAATCAATTGACCTTTCTGAGAATTTTACTCACTCCGGTGTTTCTTGTCTTCTTGTTATCTTCCAATTCCATTTTACGTCAGTGGTCGCTTGCAGTTTTCATTTTCGCCGCCATTACCGACTGGTATGATGGATGGCTTGCGCGGCGCTGGGGGTATGTTACTCAATGGGGAGCATTTCTCGATCCGTTAGCTGACAAAGTCCTTACATCAGCTGCACTGATAGCGTACGCGTATCTCGGATTAGTATCAAGTTGGATGGTATGGATCATTGTCATCCGGGATGTCGTCATCACCGTACTTCGCTCGTATGCAGAGTACAAAGGCAAGCCGGTCGATACATCCAAGCTGGCGAAGACAAAAACTTTCGCACAATATGTTCTCATCTATTATCTCTTGTTTTTATATGTCGCGCAAAATACTCCATCGATTGAAGAACAATTTAGCGGACTTATTAAAACGCTCCTCAATTATTCTTTCATTAATTCTGCAATGCTGATGATCACCGGCATTACTTTGTGGACCGGTATCGTTTATATAATCGACAATTGGAAAACCATCCGTGAACTCTACGAGTCCTCAAACAAATTTTCTGAACCCGAATAAAAATGTGACGGCAGTTGAACCGTCACTTGCCACAAAGGTATTTGCATCTGCTCTCTTCTCCGGATATTCACCCTTCGCATCCGGCACAGTCGGCAGCGCTGTAGCACTTGCAATTTATTGTATCCCCGGATTTGAATCACCTCTGATCATCGGCATAACAACACTCGTTGTATGCATTCTCGGTATTCCAGCAGCGGAGGCTATGGAAAAATGGTACGGTCATGATCCAGCCGAAGTGACCATTGATGAAGTTGTCGGAATGTGGATTTCGCTCTTTCTTCTTCCAAAAAAAATATATGTGGCGCTGGCGGCATTCGTACTCTTCCGGCTTCTTGATATCATCAAGCCGCCCGTGTCACGGCGGTTCGATTCCATGCACGGCGGCATAGGCATTATGATGGATGATGTCATTGCCGGTGTTTATGCAAACGTCATCCTCGAGCTTGCATTGATGATTCCAGTGATCAAAGGATTATTGCTGAGATAAAGACAATGAAGGCAGAGATCATATCGATCGGCGATGAATTGCTCATTGGTCAAGTTATTAATTCCAATCAGGCATACATTGCGGAAAAACTCAACTCCGTTGGCATCTTTGGCGACAAGATGACAACGGTTGGCGACGATGAGCAGGAAATTCTTTCGGCGTTCCAAGAGGCATACGCGACTCATGATGTCATCACCGTCACCGGCGGATTGGGACCAACCCATGACGATATTACACGCAGCGTCGTTTGCAGGTTCTTTCAGACGGATTCCATTATAAACGACGAAGCTCTTGAGAATGTGAAACGAATTTTTGCGCAGCGAAAATCAGCTCCTCGTAAAATCAACGAAGACCAGGCTCTTGTGCCGCGCGGATGCATTGTCATTCAGAATCGGCTCGGCACTGCACCGGGATATTTCTTCGAGCGGGATGGAAAGTATTTCATCGTCATGCCCGGCGTACCTTACGAAATGAAGGCAATGATGGATGACTTCGTCCTTCCCTTCTTCGAAAAACACAAAACCGGATTGATCATTCGCCATAGAACTTTAAAGACAACAGGCATCGCTGAATCATTTCTCGCCGAACAAATTGGCGACGTGCATAAAATATTTTCTCCGGACTCCGGCATCACCCTGGCATTTCTCCCAAGTTCGCTTGGTGTGCGATTACGTATTACAGCCAAAGCGAATTCTGTAGAGGAAGCTGAAAATAAAATTCGCGGTGTTGAAACAGCGCTCCGTGGTACAATTGATAAATTTATTTACGCGGCCGGTGATGTGGAATTAGAAGATACCATCGGCAAATTACTCAGCGAACGCAAGTTGACAATTGCTATTGCCGAGTCCTGCACCGGCGGATTGATCGCAGATCGAATGACGAATGTATCGGGATCTTCGAATTATTTCGAGCGCGGCATTATCACGTACAGCAATAAATCAAAAACGGATGAACTTGATGTGCCATCAGAACTTATCAGCCAGCATGGCGCAGTGAGCCGGGAAGTAGCTGAAGCAATGGCGCTTGGTATTCGTACCAGATCCAATACTGATATCGGTATCTCGACTACCGGTATAGCTGGCCCGACAGGAGGTTCAACGGAAAAACCCGTTGGACTTGTCTGGATTGGATATTCCGATAAAGACAAAACATTTGCGCTGCAATTCAATTTTGGCGGCGGACGAAGAATTATCAAAGAACGGGCGGCTCAAGCGGCTCTGGAATTGGTACGGCGAAAGATTTTGAAGATCACGGATTAATTCGATGCCCGGTATTCGAACATTTATTGCGCTTCCTACTCAGTCAAATGCCCAACAGGCGATCGCCGAGGTTCAAGCAAAACTGAAAGCGACACAAGCGAATGTGAAATGGGAGTCGCAGGATAAGTTTCACATCACGCTGGTGTTTTTAGGAAACGTTGAACAATCAAAGCTCGAATTACTTTCGGCAGCACTGGCAAAGTCAATTCAACAATTTCCATCATGTGCAGTTACATATGAATCCATTGGCGCATTTCCCAACATACACAGCCCGCGCGTTGTTTGGATCGGCACAAAAGCCAACCAAACGGTCCTTGATCTTCAAACGGCAATAGCCAATGTATGTGCAGAATTCGGATTTCCCAAAGAAGACCGTGTGTTTCATCCGCATATTACACTCGGCAGAGTGAAAGAAACTCGTAATTTTGTTCGCTTGACTGAAGCGATAAAAACCATTACTTTTGAACCTATTGAAACACGTTGCTCGGAGATTTTGCTGATGAAAAGTGAATTACGTCCGGGCGGTTCCATCTACACAATTTTGAAATCATTCCCACTTCACACTTAACCGGAGAGAGGTCCATGTCCGAAACTATTAAAGAATCAAAAATGCAAGCGCTCAAAATTGCCATCGATCAAATCGAAAAACAACACGGCAAAGGTTCTATTATGCGGCTTAATGAAGGGCCCATTGCCAAGATCGATGCAATTTCCACAGGATCTATTTCGCTGGATGCGGCACTTGGCATCGGCGGTGTACCGCGCGGACGTGTCATCGAAATCTATGGCCCGGAATCCTCCGGTAAAACGACGATTTGTCTGCATATTATTGCTGAAGCGCAAAAGACCGGCGGATTAGCGGCGTTCATCGATACAGAGCATGCGCTGGATATTGCGTACGCAAAAAAATTGGGCGTGGATGTTAACAATCTTCTTCTTTCTCAGCCGGAGTTTGGCGAGCAGGCGCTTGAAATTGTTGAAACGCTTGTGCGCAGTAATGCCATAGATATTATCGTCATCGATTCCGTCGCGGCATTGACACCGCGGGCAGAAATAGAAGGTGAAATGGGCGACCCTACCATGGGAGTTCAGGCAAGGTTGATGTCTCAAGCACTGCGCAAACTTACATCCGCAATCAGCAAATCGAAAACCAGCGTCATGTTCACAAACCAGCTTCGCCAAAAGATCGGCGTGATGTTTGGAAATCCGGAAACCACAACCGGCGGCAACGCGCTCAAGTTTTACGCGTCTGTTCGAATGGATGTCCGCCGCATCGAAGCAATCAAAGACGGCACCAACGTCATCGGTAACCGGACACGCGTGAAGGTTGTAAAAAATAAAGTTGCACCGCCGTTCAAAGAAGCTCAATTTGACATTCTCTATAACGAAGGAATTTCCAAACTTGGCGACTTGATCGATACAGCAGTTGAAAAGAACATTATCGTGAAAAGCGGATCATGGTTCTCCTATAAAGAGGATCGCATCGGACAAGGGCGCGACTCGGTAAAAGTATTTCTTCAAGCTAATCCAGCTGTTGCGAAAGAAATTGATACGGAGCTCCGCAAACAGCTCGGACTGACAAGTGAAGAACCGAAACCGGCTGCAGAAAAAACAGAAGCACATGCAGCTGCCGCAACAAAGAAAAGTAAAGCATAATCACGATAAGTTGATAACGAATCTTTTTTAGAAAACAGAGAACTAATTCGCCAGATATCTGATTATATAAAGAGTATTTTTCTCATCGTGTCACGATTCTTTCGGGATCAGAATATAAGCTGCATATACTGAAGAACTACACAGTCGTCGGGCAAGAGTTAAACAAGAATTGATACAACTTTTACACAACCTCAATAAAAAGCATTCGATAATCAACTTTTAATTAGGGATGGGGAAAAATGATGAATCGATTCTTGCTTACACTACTAGCTTTTATTCTCAGTTCAAACCTGATTGCACAAAACCAAGTTGCGACCCAGAACGCAACAAATGCGCAGCAGAAAAAGTATTTTTCTATTCAAAAAATAACAGCGGGTGATGGGACAACGTTTGATAGGATTACCATTGCTGGCCCGCCAAAGCCACCTCCAGGTTTAGTGCGAGTCACAGCATCAATGCTCCGATCGAATAAAACTGTCGGTATAAACATGATTACGGAAGTGCCTGCATTCGACTGGAGTTTTGGCTGCTCTCCTACTTCAGCAGCTATGATAGCTGGATATTACGACAGACATAGGTATGGCAATATGTACACAGGGCAAACCAACGCTGGCGTCATGCCGCTAGACAATAGTTCTTGGCCATCAGTAGTGATCAATGGAGATACTAATAAACAGTGTCCATTGAGTGCCACGCAGAATGGACTGGATGGACGGACAACACGAGGACATGTGGATGATTATTGGATTTTATACAATGCGAAGGGACCAGACCCATTTGTGACCAATGGCTGGGAAGAACATACTCTGGGAGATTGTACAGCCGATTTTATGAAAGCGAACAAATGGATTGTACCAGATCCCAATGGATATAATTTAGATGGTGCAACAATCTTCAATTTCAGAACCGATAACTTGCCGGCGACACCCTGGAATATATTAGTTTGGAATGTAGAAAACGAAGATGGTGGATACGGTATAAAACTTTTCTATGAATCCAGAGGTTATACGGTCACAAACATGTACAATCAGTATATTGATGGACACAATGGTCTTTCTGCTGGATTTACATTTGCCCAATACAAAGCTGAAATCGATGCCGGTCGACCGGTTATGATCCACCTTAAGGGACATACGATAGTCGGTATAGGATACGATGATGCAACCAATCTCGTGTACCTTCATGACACATGGGATTATAGCACACATACAATGACCTGGGGAGGCACATATAGTGGATTACAACAAATAGGAGTAACAATAGTTCAACTAGGCGTGCCGGAAATAGATATCCGGGGAAACGGTAATTCCATTACTAATGGAAATACAATAGCAACGGTAACTAATGGTACGGATTTCGGTTCGGTAAGTATTGGCAGTAGTGTGAAACACGAATTTTTGATATATAGCACAGGTGATGATACATTGCGGTTGACAGGTTCGCCTATCGCGCAAATCAGTGGCTCAAATGATTTTACTGTGACTTCTCAGCCTTCAACGACATCTCTGGCTCCAAACAGTTGGACCACTTTAACTATACGATATAATCCGAGTGGGCCAAGTATACAATCGGCTACAATAAGTATTGCCAACAACGATTTTAATGAAAATCCATATAACTTTACAATTCAAGGAACCGGAAACACCTTACCCATTATCGTCTCCTACACCCCAACCTGCAATGCACTCAATGTTGCGAAGAACGCAAATATCATTGTTACTTTTTCAAATGATATTATTTCTCCCACACTTAACAATTCAACAATTAAAATCAACGGTTCTCTCAGCGGCTTACATTCAGCTACATACAACTATAGCAGTTCGACTAACACCGTAACGATAACGCCAACTTCGCCTTTTAAATACGGCGAGGTTGTTACAACGACATTGACACGCGGTATTAAAAATGCGGCAGGCGATTCGCTTACAAAGAATTATACACTTAGCTTTACGACGCAAAGCAATGGAGGCACTGGTAAGTATATACAAACCTCCACGCCATTTGCTGGAATAAATCCAATATCAGTTAAAGCAGGAGATTTTGATGGTGATGGTTCTCTTGACCTTGCAATTGTAAATAACGGTTCCAGCACGGTTTCCATCCTCTTGAATAATGGAAGCGGCTTATTTACAAAGAACTCCGCTCCGAGTGTTGGGAGTAATCCCGCTGAAATCACATCCGGAGATTTTAATAGCGATGGTTCTCTTGACCTTGCAATTGGAAATAACGGTTCCAGAACGGTTTCCATCCTCTTGAATAATGGAAGCGGCTCATTTACACAAACCTCCATACTGAGTGTGGGGGGCTTTCCAAGATCAATTATATCCGGAGATTTCAATGGCGATGGCTCTCTTGACCTTGCGGTGGTAAATAGTGATTCCAATATGGTTTCCATTTTCTTGAATAATGGAATCGGTACATTTACAAAAAACTCCTCGCTGAGTGTTGGGAGTTATCCGGGTTCAATCTCAGCTGGAGATTTCAATGCTGATGGCTCTCTTGACCTTGCGGTTATTAACCAAAAAATAAATAGTTACGGTACGGTTTCCATTCTACTTAATAATGGGACTGGCACATTTACACAAACCTCCACGCTGAGTGTTGGGAGTTATCCGAGTTCAATCACAGCTGGAGATTTCAATGCTGATGGCTCTCTTGACCTTGCGATTACAAACAATAATAATAGTTACGGTACGGTTTCCATTCTAATTAATAATGGGAGTGGCACATTTACACAAACCTCCACGCCAAGTGTTGGAAACTCTACAACCTCAGTTATAGCAGGAGATTTCAATGGTGATGGCTCTCTTGACCTTGCGGTTGCAAATAGTAATTCCAATACGGTTTCCATTCTCTTGAATAATGGAAGCGGTACATTTACACAAACCTCCACGCCGAGTGTTGGAAGCTATCCAACCTCAGTTATAGCAGGAGATTTCAATGGCGATGGTTCTCTTGACCTTGCAGTTGCAAATAATTGGTCCACCACCATTTCTATTTTAAAGAACCTGAGTATCATTCCTGATCCCCCAACGGGTCTTGTTGTCACGGATTCCTCAAGACAGACTATTGCTATTAAGTGGAGAAAGAATACAGAGTCAGACTTCTTGCGTTATCGTATCTATCGCGGTACATCACCAAGTCCTACAATAAAAGTGGATTCAACGATTGGAGGAACAGCGGATACATCGAAGACATTCACAGGACTAGTGAATGGTACAAGATACTACCTTCGAATAACAGCTATCGATAGTGCAGGAAATGAAAGTGGGTACTCGAACGAAGTAAATGGAGCACCTGCAGATCGAGTTGCCCCTGCTCCACCACAGGCACTTGTTGTTACAGATTCTTCTAGTCAAACTATTACCATTAAATGGCAAAAGAATACAGAGTCAGACTTCTTGCGATATCGTATATATCGTGGCACATCATCAAGTCCACCAATAAAAGTGGATTCAACAATAGCCGATACGACAAAGATGTTCACGGGATTAACGAATGGTACAAGATATTACCTTCGCATAACAGCCATCGATAGTGCAGGAAATGAAAGTGGATACTCGAACGAAGTAAATGCAGCACCTGCAGATCGAGTTGCCCCTGCTCCACCACACAACCTTGCTGTTACGGATTCATCTAGTCAAACTATTACTATTAAATGGCGAAAGAATACAGAGTCAGACTTCTTGCGATATCGGATTTATCGTGACACTTCGCCAAGTCCTACACTAAAAGTGGATTCAACAACTGGAGGAACAGCAGATACGTCGAAGAAGTTCACAGGTTTAACGAATGGTACAAGATATTACCTTCGCATAACAGCCATCGATAGTGCAGGAAATGAAAGTGGATACTCGAATGAAGTAAATGCAGTACCTACAGATCGAGTTGCCCCTGCTGCACCGCAGGCACTTGTTGTTACGGATTCCTCTAGTCATACTATTGCTATTAAATGGCAAAAGAACACAGAGTCAGACTTCTTGCGTTATCGTATCTATCGCAGGACATCATCAAGTCCTACAACAAAAGTGGATTCGACGACTGGTGGTATAGCAGATACGTCGAAAACGTTCACCGGATTAACAAATAGTACAAGATACTACTTCCGTATAACGGCGGTAGATAGTGCAGGAAATGAAAGTGGATACTCGAATGAAGTAAATTCAGCACCTGCAGATCGAGTTGCCCCTGCTCCACCACAGGCACTTGTTGTCACGGATTCGTCCAGCAAAACCATCACCATAAAATGGCGAAAGAACACAGAGTCAGACTTCTTACGTTATCGGATTTATCGCAGCACATCGCCAAGTCCTACAATAAAAGTGGATTCAACAATAGCCGATACGACAAAGATATTCACGGGATTAACGAATGGTACAAGATACTACCTCCGCGTAACGGCGGTAGATAGTGCAGGAAATGAAAGTGGATACTCGAACGAAGTAAATGCAACAACTGCTGATCGAATCGCACCTGCTCCACCACAAGCACTTGTTGTTACGGATTCTTCTAGTCAAACTATTGCTATTAAATGGCAAAAGAACACAGAGTCAGACTTCTTGCGATATCGGATCTATCGCAGCACATCGCCAAGTTCTACAATAAAAGTGGATTCAACAACTGGAGGAACAGCGGATACATCGAAGACATTCACAGGACTAGTGAATGGTACAAGATATTACCTTCGCATTACAGCCATCGATAGTGCAGGAAATGAAAGTGGATACTCGAATGAAGTAAATGGAGCACCAGATGCTTCACTTTCTGTTGAGCTTGCTGCACTTAATGTACCAACAGTATTCTCACTTGAACAGAATTATCCCAATCCCTTCAATCCGACAACAGTAATCGGGTATCAGCTGCCAAAATCCAGTTATGTAAATTTGAAGATTTATAATTTATTAGGGTGCGAAATAGCAACTCTTGTAAACGAACAAAAGTCGGCAGGAACATACATATATCAATGGAACGCGGCAAATAGGCCAAGTGGGCTTTACTTTTACCGTTTACAAGCAGGTTCGTTTAGCGAAACAAAAAAATTAATTCTATTGAAGTAACCGGCAATTCTTTATTAGGACTGCACCATATAAGGGATTGTCGAAAAAGAATTGTAATATTAATACTAAGTAATTACATTGATTATTACTAAAATCAAAAGATTGCGCGGAAGGCGCCAGCGGTACAGCGTGCATCTCGACGGCGTACCGGCATTAGAACTGAGCGATTGGACGATCGGTAAGTGCGGCTTGCGTACCGGCGATGATCTTGATGAGCCATCTGTCGACAAAATCAAATCGACGGAAGCTGAGACGCAGGCGAAAAATATTGCGATCAATTATTTGTCGTATCGACAGCGAAGTGCAAAAGAGATTATCGATCATTTGATTAAGAAAGGTTTCGAGCGAGCGTGTGCTGAAGATGTAACACGCCAGCTTCAATCCGCGCGCATGGTGAACGATCTCGAATTTGCCCGCTTATTTGTGCGTGACCGGCTGAAACGAAAACCAACGGGTCAGGCACTTTTGCGGATGCAACTGCTTGCCAAAGGAATTACATCGTCCATGGCCGATATGGTACTTGCCGAGTTGATTTCACCGCAGAGCCAGCAGGCGTCTGCACTTCAAGCGGCAAAACGTAAAATTCAATTGACGCACTACTCAAAAAAAAGTATTGACGAAGAGAAACGAAAAAAACGTCTTCTCGATTTTCTTCTTCGCCGCGGATTTTCTTATGAGATTGCACTCAAAACTATTCACACCACACTGGATCGCTAACCGATGCTTGCTTCAGCTTCCCTATCGAACAAACCATTTCTCAAAGTCATTGCGTTCTTAGGACTTATTATTTTCCTTTTCTGGATCGCGTCGTTCTTTCCTGATCTTGTGTTAACGTTGATCCTGTCCACTCTTATAGCGTTCGTACTCAAACCGCTTGTTCGTATCTTAGAATCCAGACTTAATCTGAAACGCGGAGTTGCTATTGGTGTGGTCTTCTTCCTGGTGGGAGGAATTGTTGTCCTTACATTGGTTGAAACAATTCCGTTCCTGATCGCCCGCCTCCGGCTGATGTATGAGCAGCTACGGCAATTTCCATTTGAAGCGAAGTTGACCGTGGCAGCAAAGGAAATGACAGCACACATGCCTTTTGTGAATTCCTCAACCATTGATAGTAAGGTTCACGAGTTTATACAGCGGATCATTCTCTCTGCCGGCGATGCAACGAACACTGCGGTTTCTTATCTGGCAAATCTTCTCATCATTCCCTTCATCACGTATTTCATTTTAGCAGAAGGCGACATTGGGATAAAAACATTTGTGGAGAAAATTCCGAATAAATATTTTGAGATGTCGCTGAATATTATGGACAAGGTCGGGAAAGAACTTGTCTCCTACCTGCGAGGGTTGATTCTTGAGTGCAGTATTGTCGGAGTAATCTCAATCATAGGATTCATGATTATCGGTATTCCTTATGCAATCATTATTGGTGTGCTGACGGGAATTGCCAACCTTGTTCCGTATCTTGGGTTTATTGCCGGTGCCTGCCTTGCGCTCTTCGCATCTTTGACGCAGACGGGCGATTTCAGGATGGTGTTACCGATTGTAATTCTCACCGGAATCGTCCGGCTTATCGATGACCTTGTCCTGCAGCCACTGTGTTTTGGCAAGTCGCTGGATATGCATCCTGTCGCGGTGGTACTCACACTTCTCATCGGACATCAACTCATGGGAGTTTCAGGAATGATCATTTCCATTCCTATCGCAACGATTCTTCGCGTGTCAGCAACGGAAACATACTGGGCTTTGAAACACTACACTATCACAGCTTAAAAGATCATGTCAACAGAACACAAACGTCTCATGATGGCAACATCCAATAGGCCTTTGGTAAAGGTGCTCCTCCTTCTTGGAATCATTATTGGCGGGTTCTGGATTAGTTCCTTCTTCCCGGATCTGGTTCTGACACTCATCATCTCCATCCTTTCAGCGTTCATTCTTCGTCCCCTTGTCGCTTTCCTCGAATTCCGATGCGGCATACGTAGAATATTTTCCGTGAGCATTGTTTTTCTTCTTATTGGCGGCAGTCTCATCTTGATGGGTATTGTATTTATTCCAATGATCATTGAACGGCTCCAAATATTGTACGATGGATTTAAGAACTTTCCATTTGACCAGAAATTGAACGAAGCCGCTATCAGCTTAACGGCGAATATTCCATTCCTCGATCCGGAAACAGTGACGCAAAAAGTACATGCGTTTGTTCAAAGCGGATTAGAGGGATTGAGCGGGTTCCTCGCTTCCGCCGCCGGATTTCTTGTGAACCTCGTTATCGTCCCTTTCATCACGTTCTTCATTCTTGCTGAAGGCGATACAGCAGCCAAGAAATTCATCGAGCGGGTTCCCAATAAGTACTTTGAAATGGTTCTCAATGCGCTCGATAAAATTCAGAAAGAGCTCGTCGGCTACTTGCGAGGCTGGATTCTCGATTCTGTTATTGTCGGCGTACTGAACATTGCCGGTTTTTATCTGATCGGTGTGAATTACGCAATTCTACTCGGCATTATCGCCGGAATCTCAAATCTCATTCCGTATGTAGGACCGTTCTTTGGCGTTGTTCCGGCGATTCTGATTTCTCTTTCACAATGCGGAGATTTCAGGCAGGTATTTCCCATTCTCGCTGTCTCGATCATTCTGATGCAGCTGCTCGATAATATTGTCATTCAGCCGCTTTGCTTTTCCAAGTCGGTCGATATGCATCCGGTGACGGTGATTTTAGTTCTCATCATTGGAAACTCTATGATGGGAATTGCCGGTATGCTGCTCGCCATACCGATTGCAACAATTCTTAAGTCATCAGCTGTTGAAAGCTATTGGGGGTTGAAAAACTACCGCATCACTGCTTAGAAAGGGGATACTATGTCGCACGTCGTGCTTGATATTGAAACCCTTGGCTTCCCTGTCGAATCGTTTGATGAAATCCAGCAAAAATATTTACTGAAGTTTGCTGAGACAGATGCAGAACGTCTTGAAACAATCCAGAAGCTCAGTCTCTACCCGACCACCGCACAAATTATCGCCATTGGCATGTTGAATCCTGAAACGAATCGCGCCAAGATTCTTTTCCAATCGGATGAGAAGCTGGATTATCATTCGGATGATGAACTCGTGCATTTCAAATCGGGAAGCGAGAAAGAAATTGTTGAACAGTTCTGGCTGGATATCGGACATTATGACCAATTCGTGACGTTCAACGGGCGCGGATTCGACTGTCCGTTCTTGATGCTGCGCTCTGCGATTCTCCAGGTCCAACCGACACGCAACCTGATGCCGTACCGGTACGATGCGTCCATTCATTGCGATTTGCTTGAACAATTCACGTTTTACGGTGCACTGCGCAAGTTTAATTTAGATTTCTATTGCAAGTCTTTCGGCATTGAAAGTCCGAAAGCGCATGGCGTAACCGGATTGGATATGAAACAATTAACTGACGAGAAACGATTTCGAGAAATAGCGGAATACAATCTTCGGGATTTGCAGGCAACGGCTGAGTTATTTAGAAGATGGGAAAAGTTTTTGAGTGTGTGAATGGTTCTGTAGAATCCGATCACCGATCGGATCGTTCACTCGCAATTGTCCGATGTGATCATCCTTCATCATATCTTCTCATCGTAGGATCCGATCACCGATCGGATGATTAATCCAGGAATGTCCGATGTAATCATCGGACTCTACTCTCTCTTTTTGTGTCTTACCGGTTTTGAATGGGATGGGATCAACCTTTATCGATTCTTTTCACCGTAGAATCCGATCACCGATCGGATAAAACATCCACAATTGTCCGTTGTGATCTTCGGATTCTACGCTTTCCACTCCACAATCTTTTTCATCCCAAGGCTTATCGTCAGCTACGTAGCGTCCGACTCGCAGTCGGACATTCAAGTTCTTTTCCTGCTTTTTGTCCAGCTACGAGCTGGACTCTACACTTTCCATCTCCAACATCCTGAGCGTATCATACTCGTTCTTCCATAGTTATTACTACCTTCCCTCGAGCATGTCCTGCTCCAAGATACCGAAGCGCTTCGGCTGCCTCTTGTAACGGATACCGTCTATCGATAACGGGGATGACTTTGCCCGCTTCCAGAAGCTCTTTGAGAATAAGCAAATCTTTTTGGCTTCGTTTTGCCGATACGCCTCCCATTTTCCTGCCGCCTTTTTCCGACATCCACGATCCCAAGAGCATAGCCTGGAAAATTTGTGCCTTGGATCCTCCCGCCATCACATAAATACCTTTGGGAGTTAAGGCGCGCTTATAAGCTGAAAGCGGATGATATCCGTTTGCAGCAAAAATGAGGTCATACTGCTGACCGCCTTGGGTAAAATCTTCTTTGGTGTAATCGATCACATGGTCTGCCCCAAGCGAGCGCGCCTGATCCACGTTCCTCGTGCTGCACACGGCGGTCACTTCAGCCCCGAATGATTTGGCAATCTGCACCGCAAATGTTCCCACGCCGCCCGAGGCACCATTGATCAAAACTTTTTGTCCTGCTTGAATCCGCCCTTCATCGCGCAGGCCCTGCAGAGCAGTGACCGCCGCCATAGGTACGGCTGCTGCTTCCTCGAACGATAGATTGGACGGTTTCAGCGCCAATCCATCTTCAAGAGCACATGCATACTCGGCAAAACCGCCCCGCACCATCCCGAAGACCTCATCACCCGGCTGAAACTGCTTGACGTTTTTTCCAACCGCTTCAACCCGGCCCGCTATGTCGGCGCCGAGTCCAGTAAATTTGGGTTTAAGCAGTCCCCCGCCCATCAGACGTAACAAGAATATGTCAGCGGTCAGGAAATGCCAGTCATATGCATTGACGGACGCCGCATGAATCTTTATCAGGACTTCATTCTTCTTGGGCGCAGGTTTCTCGATGTCCTTGAGTTGAAGAACATCCGGCGATCCATATTTTGTGTATACAACCGCTTTCATAAATATTCCTTCAAGATTACTTTAATTTTTTCGAGGCTTTCTCCACTCAAAATACTTCACCTTCACCACCAGCAGCCGATAAATCTTTTCTTCCTTCTGGATGAGCCGAGCTTGTTTATCCGCCATCTTGTTGGGCGGGAGTGCTTGGTTAGACATTTTCCCTTCGTTTAATAGAAATTGCTTCTGCAACTGGCTGAAGGAACTGAGGTATTTTTCCATCGTCATTGTATATAGATTTACACTCTCCAAGCGTTGGATGATCAAAACGATGTCTGGTGATTTCAAAGCATTTATGTAAGAATTCCCCTTTGTTTGTAATGCCAACAACTTGAAGCATCTCTCCCCTGATAGGAAGACTTGATATTGCGTGATATCTTGAGATGTCATCTGGCATTTTCCTAATCCATGCTTCAGAAACAAAATACATGCAATACGGATTCTGACTTGCTAAACGGTCCGCTATTTCACGCCAGAATATAAATTTTACGGCGCTATTGTAGAATGCTGCTGAAATGAGGTCGATCAGATTCATCTTCGAGTCAAAAGAGAAAAGCATTGGTATATGGTATCCATCATGGATGAATAATTCTGCTGCATTATTCGAGAGGATTTCCATACCAACTTCAAAGTTATCTATCTTTTTAAAACGCTCCCGTTGTTTATCTAGAAGCTTTTTATTGGCCTTGAATCCGGGATCTCTATCAATTCGAAAAGCCTTGAGTTGTTTAAACTCTTGGCCTTCCGAGTCTATATAGCGGATATGACGTGAATCCTTTAACCCAGTGTCCATTTCTATTGGTTCGGGAATTTCAGTCGACAGAGTTGATCCTACTTGATTACAAGCTTCTTTGCAGATTTGATACTGGTGATAATATATCATATTGAGAACCCATAATAGCTCTTCATTGGGGAGCGTATTTGCTGTCCACCGGCGTTCGACTTTTATCGCCCATTCATCATCAGAAATAAAGGTCAATTCCGTTTTCAAATAGTTATAGATTTCTGTTATTGCTACGAAGAGATATTTATCTTCTTGAATTTGAACAACTGTATCCTGAGCTTCAATGTACGATCTCACCAAAGATATTTTGATAAAACTAAATAGATCAAGATCGCCCATCTTCTCAATTACATTTCTTGAGTCTTTAGCCCACAAGAGAATTTTATCATGTTTCCAAAATAAAGTTGCCTGCTCATACCACTTATCAAAATCTGGGATTTCATCCTTTTTCTTTTGAATAATGAAAGTCACCGTTCTCGAAGTCTGAAGAAATTGATTTAAGCTCAAGCGAAACCGCTCAGGCTCAAAATAATACCTATGGCAGGTGTTGAGTATCATCGATAAATCCTTCAACCGCCTTTCCCAAGCTTTCATCAATTTCCTCGAAAAAGTTTAACGGGCTGGCGCAAAGCTGCGACGTTGATATTTTTCACCTTATTGATAATGAAATGAACTCACGTTCCTTACTTTCAAATTTAGTATCGCACTTCGCGTGATTCAATCACTTGGACAAGTTGAGTTTGCTTACCCGCCATCTTATTTGGCGGGAGCGCCTGGTTAGGTTATGTTTTGTTAATATTCATATTGAAAATTCTTTTTAGTGAAGATAAATTCTACTGATGACTCTTCTGGATTCTGAAGATTGAGTCTCTTGAACTAATAGTTCAAGTTCCTTTCGCCAAGCATATACAGGTATTTTATTCTGTTGCTGACTTGTTGGTTGAACAGGAAAATGTTCATCAAGAAGATTAATGGTTTCTTTTATCATATATGTCTGGTCTTCATTAACGCTAGAGAGATCAACAGCACGTTGGAGAGTGTGGTCTATATCGAGCAATTGCTCCTTGACTTGGTGTGGAGACATATCGTTGATATTTGCAGCAAGAGAATCAACTTTGTGTATAACAACTTTTAGAATTCCAGGAACAGCCGTACGTCTCTCAACTCGAAATATTTGAGACTCGTTGGGCTTGAAATCGTGGATAACCAATTCGTTTAATTTTTCTGCGACCATCTTAGCGTCTTTTGCAAGATATTCGACCCCACTACGGAATTCACCATAGTTGCCAATGCCAATATAAAGAGTACCTGCAATCCAAAGCCAACTTTTAAGAGAGCCTTCTTCATAGTCTGAGATTATTTGAACTTTCATCTTATAGATGTCAGATATCACAGGTATTACTCTTTCACGTATTGAAGAGAGCTCCTTTAATTGTGATTCTGTTGCGGTAAATGGGTTAAGATGCACATATCCGACCGACAATATCGTTCCAGTATATTCTGATTTGATCTTCATTTATATTTTCTCTTAGGAAATTGGTACAAAACACGTTCAATAAAAAGGCAGCTTTTAGTATTTCACCACTTTCTCCAAAGCTCATTATATCCAGACGAGAGTAGTGTCTTAAGCCTAGGAATTTCTTTAAAACGAATTGGTCGAGTTATTCGTCCTGATCCTCTTGTTATCGCATGACTTAGATCTGATTCGAGGCGACGTTTATGTATTGTGATAACTGCATTGTACAATAAAGGATATTTATGTGCAAACCTACTACCGGCTTGCATGACTGAACCAAAATTACCAAGGATACGATTACCAATTGTACTATCATGCTGAAAAAGCCTATCCAAAATTAAATCATTAATTGTGTCAGTTAGATTCACCCAGGCAGTTGCATCTGTTTGCGCATAAGCAGCCCAACGTACAATTTTACCGAGGATATCGGTATATTTATTGCCACAAATATTCTTCCAACGTATTCCTGCAGTTCGATTTCCTAGTGTGGAAATAATGAAGCGAGATAATATGCAAACTCCTTCAACGACTCTTCCAGTTTCACCTGCATTGCGAAGACCATATTGCCCTATGATATTAATTTCACCGAGATTGCCTGCAGGATGAAGTGCTGCACTAAGAAGATGCTCAACTGCAACTACTGACACATCTGGCGATCGATCTCGCATTAGTAAATCAATTAAATTCTGGTAAGAAGGAATACCGATTAGAGAAATATTAATATCACCGATAATTGCTGAACGAACCCACCAACTTTGACTCCAAGAAACATTGTACTTGGCTTGAGCCCATGTGAGTTTACCGTTTTTTAGAAGCACGCCGACAACAACAGCTCGAAGCTCGGGATCGCTCGTAAGAAATCGACCATTAAGACGAGATCGACAATAATTGTATAAATTAGGTAACTGCTTTTTATTTAGATTATCGCGCACAGATCGAATAAGCGAAGCAGAGAATGAAGCATAAAGATCGTTCGTCTTAAGTAATTTAATACACAGAGAAGATACCTTTGAGGAGAGTTTGGGTGCTCTCGTTAAGTGGCCAAATATTGAACGATAGAGATGTGGTTGCTTCTCAACAACCTTTAGAAGACGCTCAGCAAGTTCAGCTTTTGGTGCGGCGCGACCAAGAACATATTTGAATCGAGTTTCATTCGAAACTTTATATCGTGGTGTTAATTTGACAAGTCTATCTCTAATTGATTTCTGATTTGGATCAAAAGACATTGCTTCCCATTCAGGAGGATGACTTATGCTTTTAATCTCCTCATCGATGTTTTTAACTTTGTGTATTTCTATCTTTCCACTTTGAGGGAAAAGACCAATTTCTTTACTGCTTTTATCAAGCTTGACAAGTTCACTTCGAAGCGAAGATTCTGATTTTGAAAAAAGTCTGATGTCATCAACATAACGGAAGTAGGTAATTTGTCTTGGATTGCGCTTATCTTCATCAAAATGCCTTAAAACAACTTCAGATAACAATCCAGAGGGTAATGGGCCTTGAGGAATACCATGACCAATAAATATTGGACGTTCATTTTGTGCCACAGTCCAATGAAGAAGACAATCACAAAGAAACTTGCAGAACTCCTTCTGAAGACCAAGCTTTTCAAGAAAATGGCAGAGGACTTTATGATCAATTGAATCGTAACAAGCAGTAAGGTCAAATGAAGCTGAATAGATAAAACCACGATCTACTGTATCTCTGATGACTTCAGAGAACGCTCCGTATCCTTTTCGCCAATCTTGATAGAAATATAGACTTTTTTTGCCAGCATATAAGTTTCCGAAAATACTTTTTTGATATCTTGAGCCAACTTGTCTTACCAGCTTATTAGCCACAATATTGACCAATGCTTGGTAAACTATCTGATCTTCTACACAAAGAAGAGAGTAAGGTCTCAGGATACCAGACTTCTTGGGGAAATAAAATTTTGTAGCATAAGATGGAGTAAAGGTTTCTTTGTTTAATCTATTACGCAAGTACTGAAGAGATCGTGGAATTGTAATTGCATAAGCTCGATAGATATGTCGGAAGTACTGCTTATATTCTCTATTCGAATTTGTTCTAGTCCACAACCATGCTTGTTCAATATTTTCTTGTGAAAAAGCCTCCTTTAAATCAGAACTTAGCATAGCCTATCCCCATACTTCGACGCTTTTATTCTACTAATGAATGCTGCCTTATTATTTCAAAACGCAACCTAATGGATGACCAGCCAGACTTTGTCTATATATTGTTCGCAATAAACACAAAAAGCCTCCATCGTTCTTTTCCTAAAAGATCGTTGGAGGCTTCTCGAAATTTTTTGTAACGCGCTTTGCCCGGTAGAATAAGTCCCTGGATGGACTTTCTGTTCTTGTTGTGAAATTCTATCAGAGGTAAAGTTGAATCCCGAACTCCCAACGGGTACAACCTGCAAAACCACCGTTATGGTAACAATGCTTTACTTGAGATGCAAGTGAGCAGAAGAGCCAATGAGCGAATAAGCCAGTAAGCAGTTGAGCCTATGAGTAGTTAAGTCTTTGAGTCTATGAGTTGTTGAGTAGAAACAGGTAAGCAGAAGAACTGAGGCGCTGTTAAGACCAAGAGATATTGATATTATGAGAGTATGAGTAAATAAATAGTAGCGGCTATGAGAGATTTCCACCAAAGGCGGATGCGCCCGCCTGCCAAAGTGGAACGGCGGGCAGGCCTCTGGCGCAGAGACATTGAGACTATGAGTAAATTAGTCAATGAGCCTTTGAGTAAATGAGTAATAGATGACACGACTCTTAAAATTTATTCTCGATCCCAAGTTCTGCTTGGGATTGAAACTTACAGAAGCTCCGCTTCCACGGTTATTTCGAAGCAGGTCCTTGATATATTAGCTATTATAATGTCTGCGTTTTTATAGCATCCGGCTAACGCCGGAATGATTTTATACGCTCAAACGGAGTTTGGGAACGAGGTTATGAATAAATGAGTCTGTGAGTCTATGAGTATGTGAGCAGATGAGCCTATGAGCAGTAGCGACTATGAGAGATCCAGGATCGGTCAGGACGATCACCCAACAAGTCAGCGTGATGGTGGGTTGCGTGGAACTCACTAAGGACAAATGTATGTTTTATATGAAGACGAAAATGTTTATAATAATAGCAAGTACTATACGACATATTTATGTTCACTTTATACATCGCTCTCATCCTATTCTTCGCTCATCCGCCCGGTGCAAATCATCTGGCACGCGGTGATGAATACTATCTTGCTCTCGACAACAAGAATGCATTGACGGAATACGGACAGGCATACAAAGAATCCCCGACAGATTATACTACGCTCCTCCGGATGGTGCGCATCTATAACGACAACGGAAAAATTCATCTGTGGAACGATAAAGTGTCGGAATCGGAATACCGCACAGCCGTCATGTATGCAGACTCGCTTGCGCATTATTATCCCGACAGTGCGGAGACGCAATTCTGGAACGCTCTTGCCAAAGGAAGTCTTCTGCCCTTCATCGGAGTTTGGAAGAAGATTGCCATGGGGAAAGAAGTAAAGCAGCATGTGCAGAAATCGCTGGAGCGGGATTCAACGTTTTCATATCCGTATGTCATTCGTGCCATCTTCGAACGGGAAGGATCCAAGCTCAGTTGGATCGAGAAAGGCATTGTCCGCGTAGTGTTCGGCGAAAACCTATCCGGAACGCTAACGGCATCGGAACAGAATCTGAAAACCGCACTGCATTACGATCCGGCTAATTCATACGCGTATTTCGAACTTTACTTGACCTATCAAGCGATGGGAGATACGGGGCAAGCCGCCTCTTCCCTGCGTCACATCCTGGCAATGCAGCCGAAAAGCCTTCGCGAGAAATACCAGCAGGATGAAGCACGGCAGCATCTTTTAAAACTCTCCAAACAATAATTACCGTTTAACTATATCCATACGCTGTGGTGTCGGGAATTTCTTCCCGACACTCTCAAGGATCGGTCAGGTCATCCACACAATAAACCGACGAGCAAACCGATCACGGATACAAAGTCATTTCACCAGACCGAACTGCAACCCCACCCTACCCCTCCCCTATAGGGGAGGGAAAAGGGAGGGGTTGGTTTTACTTTGCTGGTTCTGTCGGTGGATTCTTCGGCGGCGGAGTTTCTGGCCTATGCCGCACACCCGTATCTTTAATTTGTTATATCGGGAGTTGTTTCCCGACACTCACTAGGAATAATAATTGATGTGTTTTCGGGGTTGTGGGCTATTTTCACAAAGTTAATTATTTTAAAGATAGATTCCCGATAGAATCATTCGGGAATGACAAAAAGAAAGAAGAATGTCATTCCCGCGGATTGTAAGCGGGAATCTAAAATAGCCCACTATCTTTTTTCGTAGAACTACGTCTTTTTTAGGATCGGTCAGGACATTCACACAACAAGCCGGTAGGCAAATCGATCGCGTCTATACTGTCATTCCATAAAACCGAACCCCCCATATCCCCCCTTCAAATTGAAGGGGGGAAGTTCCGATGCAGTTCAATCGGAACGGGGGGTTGGGATTCGTTTTACTTTGCTGGTTCTGTCGGTGGATTCTTCGGCGGCGGATTTTCTGGCCTATGCCGCACACCCGTATCCATAATTTGTGGTGTCGGGAATTTCTTCCCGATACTCTCAAAAAAGTACTGACTGCACTGTAAAAGAAATTTTGAGTTAGCACTTGACAATTGTATAGCAAGTCAGTATCATCTTGCAGGTACCTGAATTCATTAGTTTATTCTTCTTACATAAACATAAGGAGGGGTTAATGAAACCTGCAAACGTACAACTGCCGAAGGAGCTAAAAACAAGCAAGATGCTCCAACGAAAACTGGAAAGCACTGAGTTTAAGTTAAAACTCAGAAACCAGATCACGAATCGTCAACGCATTGGCTTGAGTGTTACAGCAGGCCATGTTCGAGGAGGACATTCATTCCACTAAACACGAATTCAAAGTGAACTTACTATGTGCCTCTTGCTTTCTAAGAGGCATTTTTATATACACACCTTGCTCTTTTAATTTATGATATCACTCTTCCAAATGATCCTTCTTCTTTGTGTTGTTTTACTGCAGCCTCAACAAGCCAATGCGCAGGTATTATTCCATGGTTCCAGACACGAAAAGAAGATTGCACTGACGTTCGATGCGTGCCCTTCTTATACACACGGCGGATTTGATGAACGTATAGTCAAAACTCTTATTGATTCCGGTGTGCCTGCAACATTGTTCCTCAGCGGTAAATGGATTGTCAAACATCGAAACATTGCAAAGAAACTTGCACTGGTACCGGGATTTGAGTTAGGCAACCATAGTTATTCACATCCGCATTGTACGACAATTTCAGATGACAGCATAAGGCAGGAGCTTGAACGAACGGAAACTCTGTTGAAGAGTATTGCTGGAACTTCGTCAAAACTTTTTCGCCCTCCGTATTGCGAGACAGATCAGCGAGTTGATTCCATCACACAGAACATTGGGCTTACCACAGTAATGTACGATCTCGCATCCGGCGATCCGGACTCTACAATCTCGAGAGAACGCCTTATTCAGTACGTTGCCACAAGCGCACGAAATGGTTCCATTATCGTCATGCACATAAATGGCCGGGGCTGGCACACAGCCGAGGTTTTACCGGAGATTATTCAAGCGCTTCGCGCTAAAGGATTTATATTTTCTAAAGTGAGTGAGTTACTGAAGACACAGAAGAGTGTAGATTCGTCTGCTACAACCAGGAAGAACCTGAAATGAGTTATGTCCGTTTCAAAAGCACAAATGTAGTATCGTCTCTCAGATCCGCTCCTGCGCGATGCCGGGTGAGTTCGCTAATAATATGCTGACGCATTTGTTCCACTGTTTCTCCTGCGCAGTATTTGACCAGATCAGCAATTCTTTCCAGTCCATATTCTTTTCCATCCGTATCGACTGATTCGATCACGCCATCTGTAAAAAGGAAAAGCACATCGCCTTGTTCCAATTGAACAGACTGTGTTTCTAATGAATTACCAAAACAATTTGTCTTCTGCTCAGATCCAGTATCGCCGTTAGATGAGGGCGCCATCCCCACAGCAATGCCATTGGGCTTGAGCCATGTAATAGACTTATCAGCTGCCCGGCACAAGAGAGCCGGCGGATGACCTGCACGGCACAATTCCACTTTTCCATCGGAAAGCAGTTTTACCAAGAGAAGTGAAAGGAAATAATTTCGTTTCAGCTGTCCGAACACATGCGAATTAAGCCGAATGAGTAATTCCCGAGGATCGTTCGTTTCAGCTGTATAGAGCTGAAGAGCCGTCTGCATCTTTACGACATACAACGCCGATGAAATACCTTTCCCGGACACATCACCAATGACAGCCAGCGTACTGCTATCCGAAAGATTGAGAATATCATAATAGTCGCCGCCGACCTGCTTTGCCGCTTCGCTATGCGCGGCGAGTTGATATCCCGGAACGATCACATCGCTATCCGGCTGAAGACTCAGTTGAATGTCCCGTGCAATACCCAATTCATCTTTTGTAATCAGTTTGTCGGCAAGCTCCATTGCTAATAAAAATGTAACAATGATAAAAGAATAGACCGCAGACGCAGTCTTGCCTTCCGACACTGCAACGATAATAAACACAAACGCGATGGCATACATCAACCGCCGCGGCGGTGTAAGTTTCAAGAGGAAAGCAACGAAGAGATGCCACACAAATTTAACCGATCGTTTTATTCCTCTTCGCTCCCCCTCAACTGATTTTATGCTTCTTGTATAGAATTCGTACATCCCGCGCATATCTTCATTCAGTGATTTATTTAAATCATCCCATGTGAGATCGCGGGTAAGAATATTGTGCAAACCTTGAAGAAAACGAGGTATTCTTGGGGTCATGGTGTTACTATTTGATTTTTTCTTCACGCACAGTAATACGGCGGTACTGGAAAAAAGTTCACTCTAGGGAATAATAATTTAGACGATTTCTTTTAACAATTCTTTGCGCGGATTAGGAATGACAACTTTGTTCACTAACAATCCACGTTCCGAACACACCGCCGCTGCAGCATCAACCGCGGACTTCACGGAAGCAACATCGCCGGTCATTGTAACGAATGCTTTTCCGCCGAGCGCCATCGCCAAACGAATTTCTATCAATTGTACGCGTGCAGTCTTGACAGCGGCATCCGCAGCTTCGATAAGCGAAGCAACACTGAACGATTCAACAATTCCAAGCGCTTCGAGCATCTGCACTTGCGTTGTACCGGAAATAGCAGGGAATATATCCGGATGAATATTCGGAATAACAAATGTATCTATGATCATTCCCCTGCTTGCTTCTTTTCCCGCGTCAACACTCGCACGCACTGCTGCCACATCGCCGCCTATAAGCACCATATATTTGCCGGAGCATATACTGCGCGAAAGTATTAATTCCACAGCAGATGCTTTCAGCATTGCGTCAGCAGAATTAAAACCAGCCGCAATACTAGTTAATTCAATTAATCCTATTGCGTTCATTTCCATGGTCGTCTCATCTTTCAAGCTCGTTCGATAACAATCTCGCCATCTACTGTTTTCACCTGTCCATCAATGCTCGCATGAATGCGTGCACCAAGTTTTCCTTCCGGTATATCTGCGACAGCTTCACCAGCATTTACTCGCTGTCCGATCGATACAATTGCTTTTGCGGGCGCTCCAAGATGCTGTAAAAGCGGCAGCCGGATTTGATCAGGAGAGAATTTTTTCTCGACAAAGTGAGCCAGCACGTCATATTCTTCTATTCCCAATTTGGCTACGAGCTTTTTCAGCGGGACATGCCTTCCGTCATAAATTGGATGAATATGAACATCGCGGTCGCCACTCCATTTTATTCCCTTCGTACGTAAATCGCTTTTTGCCTTATCACAAGCTTCCTTTGGATAGAGATCTTCCGGGCAGGCATACAGTGTGCATAGACCGCACGCGCAGCACAATTGCGCCGATTGATTCCAAATATCTTCTCCCGTAGCTGTGAAGGACAAGCTCCGCATGACTTTGTGCGGCTGAACATCATACCCTAATAAATAGCGCGGGCAGAACTCCGTACAGAAGCTGCATTGATCGCATGCCGATTTTCCAATGCGATGCATCGCGTCCGCTGGTAAGCTTTTTCTTTGCACAAGTCGATGTGTCGTTGGAAGAACGATCAGTCCCGCGCAGGTTTTGGTGATCGGAAGCGTCATATCTGTTTCGAGTTTTCCCATCATGATTCCGCTTACGAACACTGCATAATCAGGAACTGTAACGCCTCCCGCCGCTTTCAAGACATCGGCGAATGATATACCGATAGGTACTTCAAATGTGGAAGGATGCGCAACAGCACCGGCTACGGAAATATATTTTGTGATGGACGGAAGATCTTGATCTGCGCGATGGAGATTCCGAAGTGTTTCTACGTTGTGTACAACAACGCCGACATCGAGAGGAATTCCTTGCGGAGGAATAAGACGTTTCGTTGTTTCGTACACAAGCACATATTCGTCGCCTGTCGGATAATAATCTCCAAGAAATTGTACTGTAATATTCGTCCCGCGCAGTGCTAATTTTATTCCATCTAACTTCTCTTCATACTTCTTTTTTACACCGATGATTCCCTGCTGCGCACCTGTCGCCGACATCAACAATTTCACTCCGCCTACGATTGCCTCCGGCTCCCGCATCATCAATTCTAAATCTTTGTGAAGAAGCGGTTCGCACTCCGCCCCGTTGGCAACGACAATGTCTGCTTTCGATGCGGCTTTCACTTGAGAAGGGAATCCAGCACCGCCGCATCCAACAACACCGGCTGTGCGTATGCTTTCTACAAGATTCATTTTTTCTCTGGCTTTACAATGGACGGGCGTTCGAGAAAAGATCGCAAATCATATCCCTGGCCGATGAGCTTGGATTGATTCGTTTGTAGAAAATCTACTATTAATTCTGCCGGAATTGCAGGAGCTACACCATAAATTATATCAGTTCGACTTTCAGCATACACATCGCCTTTAAATGGAATAGTGGAATCAAACTCAATAGATTCCCCTACCTTGGCAGGAGTCAAATAGTATTGTTGACGTCCGGGAACTAATTTCATCATTCCCACTAATTCAAAATTCGGAACGCCATCGCGGATGGCGAGCACAATGCCTCCGCTGAATCCCCTATTGAAAACAGCATCTGTGAGGAATGATCCATATTTATCCCGGTTAGGATTGCTGACAATTGCTTTTGTCACGATCCGATATCCGGCAGGGTATCCAAACAAGTATACAAACGCTCCCCATTCAAGTTCTTTTGCCTTTCCGATCGGATAATCGAAAACAGTAATAGCAGAAACACCAGAGGATTCGATTCTCTGTCCCAAAATTGCCATATCATTTTCTTTGTCGAGCGCTAAGATTTCTAAATTACGCGCTCCCGGAATTGCACTGGCGTAATTTATCTGGCGATCTTTCAAAGCGATACTTTGGATGAATTCTGTTTGTTGCCTATCTTCTCCACGATAAAAAGTATACACTGTATCGTTGAAGTCGACAACGTGTGCGCACGTCAGCATTGCAATTTTCTTATTCTCATAATATATCACTGTCGCACTTCCTGATGCAACCTGATTCAAATACACTTCTTTTTCTGCTTTTTCTTTGAAGAATGGATCGTGGATGTCTTTGAGGCGGATTTTTGCCTCTAATGGAAACACCCAGCTTTTATAATATGCAATGCAACTGACCATCCTTACAGATTCTGAAATCCGTTCAAGTTGTTCAGAACATCCGCGATATGGAAATTCAGAATCGTATCTGCCGTCTGTGAGCATGGGATACACTTCTCTGTAGGATGTCGTTGAACAGGATAATGACAACAAACAAGCAAGTACTAAAACACCACACTGAGATATTTTAGAGAATGTCATGGCTGCCCCGCTCGTGGATATATATGTACTATGTTCCTCATCGTTCACTGCTTTTGTTACCATACTATAAACGGGATGTGGAGCACTGCATAGATGGAATACTTCAACGCAGTCTCTTTCCTTGTCATCGGAGAGAGTGACCAAAAATAAATTGCTTTTGCAATAGTGTTGCTCATCATCGCAAGAATAATTGCCGACGTAAATATATGTACTGTTCCGTCCGATCCCTGCACTAACGACAGGATGAAGGGATCGATATCAGAGACACCAACGATCGCGGATACAGCCAGCAGTCCGGAATTTCCCAGAGTGGATTTCACGAATCTTGTTACGATAGAGAGAAGGACAAAGAGCAATGCGAAACCAATTGCAGGACGGATTTCAAAGGGGTTCTGTAAATCCGGCACTTCCGATTCTGATGCAGGCAGTTCCTTCCTGGTTATTCGCAGCGACAACACAACGCCCACGGCCGCAAGAAAAACAAAACGCGGCCAGAGTTTTGGAATAAACGAGGCATTGATGAACCAGATCAACACTAACACACGGAGATACATCACACTGCTTGCAAGCAATGCCGCCTGCAATGCACTGCTGCTGCGCGATGGATTTCGCTTTGCCATATGCCCCATTGAAAGCGTTACCGCCGTGCTAGAAACAATGCCTCCGAATATTCCCGACATCCATAATCCGAGCTTGGATCCAAATTTTTTCTCTAATAAATATCCGACAAACCCCAGCGTGGAAACGATGATAACAATTTGCCAGATTTTGAATGGATTGATATGGAATTGTGTAAATTCTTGGTTTGGGAGGACAGGCAAAATAATGACAGTCACCAAAATAAATTTGACTGTTGCCAAAAACTCCACTTTGCTGAGCCGTTCCACGTAGGATTCGAGCATGGCTTTTTCTGAGAGCAGCATGGTATTCATGACACCCAACGCCATCGCTATCCATACATCTACCAGCAGTGCCAATGCACCTGTGACAAATGTGAGTAATGCAGAGACCTCGCTTGTGGTGCCAAAACGATCGACACGGATTTTTGCGACGAAAGCAATGCCGGTGAGTGTGGCAATCGCCAATAATCCCACGGGCAGCATAGCAGTTGCCCCGATCTGGTACAGCCATGCGCATCCGAAACCAAACATGCTGATGATAGGATGTGTGCGCACACCGCCAAAAACAAGCTTTTGGTCAACTTTTATACTTTCTCTTTCGAGGCCAACAAGGAAGCCAAGCGCAAGAGCTATAATGAACCGAAGTTGTACGGTCCATTCAATTGTTCCTAATTCCATATCTTCTCCTGCTTATGAGTTGTGAAGAATTGCCGCTTCAACTTCAGTGATCTCTAAAGCCGCGCAAAGACTGAGCGGTGTGATCTCGATAATGAAACCGCGTTTTCCTCCATTGATATAGATTTTTTGTAGGTTTAATATAGTCTTTTCCACATAGACAGGCAATTGATGGCGCGTTCCGAACGGACTTGTTCCGCCGAACTGGTAGCCGGTGTGACGCTGCGCTGTGTTGGCATCGCACGGTGTCACTTGTTTTACTCCGATGATGCGCGCCATCTGTTTCGTGGAGACTTCTTTGTCGCCATGCATCAGCACGAGCATCGGTTTCTTCTGATCTGTCTCAAAAACTAATGTCTTGATAACTTGATGATCGGGCACATGAAACTCCGCTGCAAACTGATGCGTGCCTCCGTGTTCTTCGTAGCGATAGAGAAACGGAATAAATGCAATCTTTTTCTCACGAAGAAATCGAACTGCAGGAGTAATTGGATAATCTTCTTTCAGCATTGAACTTATTTATTTCACCTTCTTCATTTCCCACACAGTTCCGAGCTTTGAAGGACAATGAATTCGGTACACGCCTCCGTCATCTTTTTCCCATGAAGGGAAGCCTTGTGCCACCCGCCAGGTATACAGATCAAGAATATGAAGCAATGCAAAGCATACTTCATTTGGTCTTTGATACGGAGTTTGGTATTGGAACGTGTCACCTAATTGATGCTTACATTTCCCATGCTTCTCAATCATTTTAATTTCAATGGGCCCGGCATCTTTCCATTTACCGCGGTACTCTTCTTCCGTCATCTGGAATACTCCATTCGTGCATTTCTTTTTATTATCTATTATACAATCACCGGTTCTGCAAATTTCGCAAGCTCAGCTGCAGAAGCTTTCTCCACATCTGCATGGAGACTGTTGCCGTGCGCATCCATCGTGACAATCACGGGAAAATCTTTAACGCGTACGTGCCACATCGCTTCCGGAACGCCAAATTCCAGCAAGTCGACACCTTCTACTTCTTCGATGCATTGAGCATAATATTGCGCTGCACCGCCAATCGCGCTGAGATATACTGCACCGGCTTCCTTTAACGCAGCAAGTGTTTTTGCTCCCATCCCGCCTTTGCCGATCACTGCACGAACTTTAAATTTGCGAATGATTTCACCTTGATATGGTTCTTCACGAATGCTTGTTGTCGGACCGGCCGCATTCATTGACCATTTGTCGCCTTTTTTGAGCGCAACCGGACCGCAATGATAAATCACGCCTCCATCAAGATTCACCGGTGAGTCGTGCGTCATTAAATGATGATGAAGGACATCGCGTCCCATGTGCATCACTCCACTCAAGAGGAGAACGTCGCCGACTTTTAGTGCACGCACTTGGTCTTCGGACAACGGCATCGTAAGTGGAATCTCACGCCCGGTGAGCGGCAGGCTTTCTTCTTTTGCCATGCGCATCACTGGCGTATCTTCCTTGTAAAGCCATCTCTTAATTGCTCCGGTCTTTGCATCCAAAATCATACCGAGCCGGCGATAAGCCCAGCAATTGTACGCCACCGTCACAAAGAAACATGCAGGCAGGCGATGATAAGATCCTATCTTGCAACCGATGAGAGTTGATAATCCTCCAAATCCCATAGTACCGATGCCAAGTTTGTTGGCGTTTTGTAAAACGTAGTCTTCAAGTTTTGCAAGTTCTGGATTCGGATTGATGTCGTCAAGCAAACGGAACAGCTGATGCTTCGCGTAATGATACCCGGAAGCGCGATCTCCGCCAATCGCAACACCGATTGCACCGACGCTGCATCCCTGTCCCTGCGCCTGCCAGACAGCATGAAGCAAACACTTGCGGACACCATCTAAAGAGCGATCTGCTCTGCCGAGGTTTGGCAGTTCGCATGGCACAGCGTATTGAATGTTTTTATTTTCGCATCCGCCGCCCTTCAGAATCAATCGCACTTCAATTTCTTTTTCCTCCCACTGCTCAAAGTGCATTACCGGACAGCCATCTCCAAGATTATTCCCGCTGTTCTTGCCAGTAAGAGAATCAACTGCATTCGGTCGAAGTTTCCCAATCTTCGTCGCCTCAACGATCGCTTCCTTTATTTCCTTCTGCATGAATAGCTGGTTGGTGCCAGCCGGTGTTTTTATTTCGAAGGTTGGCATTCCCGTATCCTGGCAAATCGGCGCTTCGTTATCGCATGCCATATCCGTATTAATAGCCATCGCCTGCAATGCCAGCATTGCCTGGCTTCCTGGAGTCTCGCGCTCAATTGCCCATTTTAATGCCCGCCTAATGTCTGGAGGTAAATTTGTCGAAGTCTCACTGATGAGAGTCAGCATACTTTCTTTGAATTGAGACATTGGAGACGAAGTTTTTTTCTGAACCGTCCGTTTCACTTTGAGGATGGGTTTGCGCTTTGAGATGATTTTCTTTCCAGCTTTCTTTGAAACTTTAATTTTCTTCATTGCAAATTCCTCCATCGTTGTCGTCAAATCAGTTAGCAGTCGTCAGTTTTCAGTAACCAGTCGTTTAAACCATCTACCCGCTATCTTCTTCCACCTATCTTCTTCTATTTACCTCTTTTTTCTCACTTTGTATTCTCATCTATCCAATCCAAAACCGTTTTATACCACAACTCGGAATTTTGTGGTTTTGCCACAAAGTGAAATTCATCTGGAAAATACAGCATTTTTGATTTCACTCCTTGCCGCTGGAGTGCTGTGAACAACTGGAATCCTTCACTCACGTCTAATCGAAAATCCTGCTGGCCATGAACGACAAGTGTCGGGGTTTTAAAATTCCGTGCAAATTCCAGTGGTGACCACTTCTTATACAACTCCGGATTTTTGTACGGCGTTCCACCAAATTCCCACTCGTTGAACCAAAGCTCTTCCGTCGATCCATACGCGCTCGCCGGATTGAAAACACCATCGTGCGAAACAATACACTTAAAGCGATCCGTATGTCCAAGAATCCAATTCATCATATAACCGCCGTACGAAGCGCCGGCTGCAGCCATTCGAGTGCTATCTATGAACGCATACGTTTTCAGTGCGTAATCCAATCCACTCATCAAATCTTCATACACTTTGCCGCCCCAGTCTTTACTAATCTCATCTGTGAATTTCTGCCCGTAGCCGGTACTGCCCCGCGGATTGATCATAACCACAACATACCCGCGCGATGCAAACATCTGTGCATTCCACCGGTAGTGAAAATCATCGCCCCATTGCCCTTGCGGCCCGCCGTGGACGAGAAATATCAGCGGATATTTATTTCCAGCGGAAAAGAATGGCGGCTTCAATAAAAAGCCCTGTACACGTGTTCCTTCGGCTCCATCAAACCAGAAGTTATCCAATGAATTCATCTCTAATTGAGAAATCTTTTCTGTGTTGATAAAAGTGATCTGCTTCAAGTTCTTACCATCAATATCCATTCTAAAAAGCTCTGTTGGTAACTTGGTTGTTTCTTCTGTGATAATCATTGTCTTACCATCGGGCGTTAATCGCAGTGAAGTATTAAAACCTTTATCGAGAATTGTTGTTACATTATTACCATTCACTGTCACTTTAAAAATCGAAACATTGCCTTTGTCGTCAGCGTTGAAGAATAGCGATTTCGAATCCGGCGACCAGACGACATCGTTGATGCTGTAATCTAACATTTCTGTAAGGTTGACAAGCTTTCCTGATGCACGTTCATAAAGAACAAGTTCGCGTCGATCTGCTTCAAACCCAGCCCGCCTCATCATTCTATATGCAATATATTTACCATCGGGCGAATACAATGGCTGACTGTCGTTTGCAGGATTGTTGGAAATGTTCTTTGGCGTTCCCCCGGTTAACGGAACTATATAAATTTCGTTGTTTGTACTTATTGCGACAAGCGTGTCTGGATTCCTTGTGAATGCGATTTCTTTGCTAACCGGTGAGAAAGCATAATCCCAGTTACCGCCGAGATCGATGGGTGGTGTATCATACTCACCTGGGGTCACATCAATCGCCTTTCCACCACTAGATGGCATAATAAATAAGTGGCTGCGTTTGCCGTCTTTCCATGCATTCCAGACTCGATATGGTAATGTCGTGAATATTTTTGCTTTTACCTTGCTCTTCTCAACAGCTTCAAGACGCTTTGCATTGCAGTCTTCAGTCAAACAATCAGGATAAACATCTGAAGAAAACGCAAACCATTTTCCATCAGGAGATACAATAAGCCCGGACGCTTCAGTTGCGATATGTGATACTTTTTTTGCTTCTCCGCCGTTGATAGAAATCGTCCAAATCTGCGATTCACCATCCCGCGTGGAAATAAAGGCAATAGTTTTTCCATCCGGCATCCAACGCGGAGAATTGTTTCCGCCTTTGGCATTCGTCAGTTGACGGACATCGCCGCCAGTGACATTCACTACATAGATGCTGCTGGTAGACTTGTTTTCCTCTTTCAGTTGCCAAGTGACAACAAATGCAACATTTTTTCCATCCGGAGATATTTGAGGATCGGAAACTCGCCCGAAACTGATGAGATCATCAAATGTGATGGCATGCCTAGGCTGGGCATAGGTCATACTTGCGAAAAGCAAAGCAATAAAGAATATCAAAGAGGTTCTCATACAGACTCCATAAAGTGTTAATACTTCCGAAAGTTACGTGTGATCGAGTGATAATATTTTCGGAAGATTACTGAGAATATTTATTGGCATGAATGTAGATGAAAAACTCGAAACCCACAACGAGGAGAAGCGATCGATAATTTGGTTCTCGTTGAGAAACGAATTTATTTCATACTTTTCAGATCTTCTTTATTATTTACGAGTCCTGTTTTCCTGGTTTTACTATCACGCCTTTGTTCTTTCGCCCATTAATTTTTGCAATGATGGATCTTTCAAATCGAAGATGACGGACATGTTTCAACTCTTGCAATGCGGGTTGCGATTTCAGCCATTCCCAATCAATAAAGCCGAGATGATGCAAGGTATCGACCGTGAAGTACCCGATACGAAATGAAGTAATGTTTTGAAAGAAATGTGATCCTTGCGATGGCGTGACATCGATGTCTTTGAAACCCGATTCAACAATGACCGCCGCGCCGGAAATTTGATCCCATGTCACCGGAATGCCAAGCCATGGATCCATACTTCCCCATCTTCCCACGCCGATCAACACATACGGCCTATTCTCTGCAAGCAGCCGAGTATTAATTTCGCTCACTTCTCGAGCAGTCTCTTTGCTTTTCGATCGCTCAAACCGTTCTGCATCCACAATCACTACATCATAAATATCCTGGATGGCGCCATTGCCAAGCACCTGCTCGCTTTGACAAATGAGATTTTCACGATTGAATTGATCGACATCGAGTTCTTCGAATTCAAGGCTCATCACTAATGGACGAATCTGCAGCATTGCGAATTCTTTCGGCGTGCCGGGCTGTGTATTCATATTGACGGCAAACTCTATCTCGACATGCGTGCCCATCCCCCACGTCCCCATATCGAGAATCAAATCTAATATTTCAGGTAAGGGGAATATCTTATGCTTCAGCACCGGAGCAAACGTCACGACACGCTTCCCTGCACGTGATACACCATCGTACACCGAATCATCCTCCGGTGAGTACGTGGAACCGACATAGTAGAGTGTATTATCTTCTTCCGCCGTGCTCAGATCATAATGCTTAATCATCACATCCGGTGTTTCATGGTTTTCGTGACTGAATGTGGACGTGAGATCAAGCGCAAGATATTCCTGCTGGGCATTGCGTACAGTTTCTTTCGTTGAGAAAAATTGCAAGAGATGGCGCGGGAATTTGGGACAAAAACGCACGGAGTTGCGCCCCTCCACGACAGTGAATCCCAACCCTAACGCCACCTGCACAATTCCATCTTCAGATTTCTGAGGAGGCACGGGATAGAAATTGTACGACTTTGCAACACCGGCAAACTCCGGATAAAATCGGTTGTGATGCGACGTTCCAACCATTCGCTGAACAATAACCGCCATTTTTTCCTCTTCTAACCGGTACGGCGTTGCCTTCATATAATCTTTGGCTTTTTGAGAAAAAGTTGACGCATAGACAAGTTTGATACTTTCTAATAATTCTTTCAGCCGGATTGTCGGATCAGAATTATTATTTGGAATCATGTACGTCTGGTACACACCTGCAAACGGCTGGTATTGCGAATCTTCCAACAAGCTCGATGATCGCACAGCGAGCGGCTCGTGTGACATAGCAAGAAAATCTATCAGCTTGAAAATCACATCAGGCGGGAAGTACGGCGCGTCGACAAACCGCTGAAGAAGTTCCTCATCGTCCTTTGCTTCAAGAATAATTTTATCCAGCTGATTCTCTCGAATGAATTTATCAAAGACATCTGTGGCAACGACGACCGCCGATGGAACAGATATTTCCACGCCTTCAAATCTATCGCGAAGATTATAATTATTGATAAGAGTATTAACAAATCCTAATCCGCGTGCTTTACCGCCGACAGAGCCGGTACCGATGCGCGCAAAACTGTTCCTGAGGTCGAATGATTCCTTAGAAAACTCTGTGATGGTGCCGCGTTGGCGTGTCTCCTGATATAACCGCAGAGCACCGATTAAATCATTCCGTAATTCCTTAATCGTCGCAAAGTCTTCCACTTTTTGCGGACGAAGTTTATGCGCCAGCCAAAATTCAGTCCTCGCCTTGAGCCAATTCGAAAAATGATTCCGCCTCGCATGGAATTGAATACACTCATCGGGAACGAGTTGAAGTTGTTCTTCGAGCTGCTTCAAATTTGCGGCTCTTCCAACTTCCACTCCATCCGGCGTGCGAAAAATAAAATCTCCAAACCCAAAATGGTTCATGACAAAATCTGTGAGATCGCGTAACAATGTCGGTGAACCTTTTTGCAAAAACCCCGCGCCAAGTTCAGACGCTTTCGCTGCTGCTTGCGTGTCACCCGATTGCAGAAGGATGGGAATGTCTTCCTTTCTCTCCTTCACTGATGCAGCAAATGTAAATCCAGCGTTCGGATCTTTTTCGCCATCATGTAGAAAATCAATATCCGAAATAACGCCGAGCACGTACTCTTCATACTTTTCAAAGCATGACCATGCTTCTTCATAGGTCGAACAAAGCAATATCTTCGGCCGCGCGCGCATTCTGAGAAATTTATGTGTCAGATTGACGCCTTCTGAAATAAGCCGCTGCGATTGGTTCAGAATCTGCGTGTAAAGAAGCGGCAAATAGGAAGAATAAAAACTAATATCGTCCTCCACAAGAATAATAACCTGCACTCCAACCATCGCGGTATCACTTTGGACGTTGAGTTTGTCTTCAACATATTTAATCATCGCAACAAGCAGGCGGTAATCCCCATGCCAGATGAAGATGCGATCGAACACAGACGTGTCATAATTAGTCACTATTTCTTTTTTTTCGCGATTGTCATACGCCAGCAGGATCATCGGAATATCGATGCCCGTTTGCCTCACTTTTTGTGCAAACCGGATGACCGGCATATCTTCAATGTGCAATGTGGTAATAACGAGATCAAAATTCTCGCCGGAAGTGAGAAGTTCAATCGCTTCTTCACCGCTCGTCACATGCGTGATCTCCGGCGGATGGCTGAGATTAAGAACCTGAAATTCCTGCCGAATCAATTCGTATAATCTGCCGTCTTCTTCAAAAAGATATTGGTCATACAGACTTGCAACAAGCAGAATATCCCGTACTTTAAAGCGCATCAACTTTTGAAACGACTTGATGCGGCCCCCGTAAATATCTTCTATTGATAATTGTTCAATAGGATTCATAATGTATAAACTCAAGATTTCATAAATATGAAAATGGCGCCGCTATCCCTGCGCTGTTGTTCATGCAACCAAAGATACGTGCGCCATCTATCGTAATGTCAAAAATTTCGAGTATCCCTCTGTTATACCAAGCCTTGTTCAAGCATCGCGTTGGCGACCTTTAAAAAGCCGGCGATATTTGCGCCCATGACATAGTTCCCCGGTTCACCAAAACGTTCTGCTGTCTGTACACACGTGGCGTGTATGCTTTTCATGATTTGATGCAGCCGAGTGTCAACCTCTTCTTTCGGCCATGGCAAGCGCATGCTGTTCTGGCTCATTTCTAATCCTGATGTCGCAACACCGCCGGCATTGGATGCTTTACCGGGAGAGAACAATATTCCAGCAGAATGGAACACTTTGAAGCCCTGCATGGTCGTCGGCATGTTTGCTCCTTCGCACACACAGACGCAGCCATTCTTCACCAGTTCTTTTGCGTCATTCTCATCCAATTCATTCTGCGTCGCGCATGGGATTGCAACATCAACTTTCAAATTCCATGGACGCTTGCCTGCAAAGAATTGTACTTTGAACTTATCAGCATAAGATTTTACTTCATCCTTTGCACTCGATCGCAATTCAAGCATATAATCTATCTTTTCGCCTTTGATGCCATCCGGATCATAGACAAATCCATCCGGACCGGAAAGCGTTACCACTTTGCCGCCCAATTGGTTCGCTTTTGTGACTGCACCCCATGCAACATTGCCAAAGCCGGAAACCGCTACGGTTTTTCCGGCAATGCTCATACCTTTCGTCTTTAACATTTCTTCCGTAAAATAAACGACGCCAAATCCCGTTGCTTCGGGCCGGATAAGCGAGCCGCCCCAGTTCAATCCTTTGCCCGTCAACACGCCGTTAAATTCTTTTGTAAGCCGTTTGAATTGCCCAAACAAAAATCCGATTTCCCTGCCGCCCACCCCGATATCGCCAGCAGGCACATCTATATCTGCACCGATATGACGGTACAGTTCCGTCATAAAACTCTGACAAAAGCGCATCACTTCATTATCGGTTTTTCCTTTGGGATTAAAATCCGAACCTCCTTTGCCGCCGCCCATAGGCAGCGTTGTGAGACTGTTCTTGAATACTTGCTCGAATGCAAGAAACTTGAGGATGCTCAGTGTGACAGATGGGTGGAAACGAAGTCCGCCTTTATACGGACCGATTGCGCTGTTCATCTGCACGCGAAATCCACGATTGATGTGAATATCTCCTTGATCATCCATCCAGGGAACACGAAAGATGATGGTGCGTTCGGGTTCAGTCATACGCTCAAGAATCCGCGCCGCTTGATACTCCGGATGACGTGCGAAGACCGGCTCCAAAGATTCACATACTTCTTCTACTGCTTGATGGAACTCCGGTTCGTTGGAGTTTTTCGCCTTCACATTGGCAATTACCTTGTTGATATAATCAGACATGACGTCCTCTCTCCCTCAATCCTTGAGGTGATGAGTCTCCAAAAAGATGTGTGCGAAGGGATAGTCTTCTGCGGAAGTGATTTGCGGGAAGCTATGGATGGAGAATCGCGACACAAATTCTATTTTTCGGAAACGTGATTGCGTTATAGTTTTGTGGTGTTCAATATAAACCTTTTTCTATAAAAATTATAGAAGAAAAAGGCAAAAGAAGCCCGATAAATGCGAGAAAACGCAATGGAAACATAACAATGACGAGCATGAACTAATCTATAAACAAGAACGCCAGATCAGCATCGTAGAGAGCTAACCTGACGTTCATATTTCTTGACGACTAATTATCTTGCTATATTTTGACAGTTGTATTCTCGAACAGCCGTACAGCATATTGAGAGAATTCAAACAGACCAAACAAGGCACCCGTATACACTAAATCTCCAGCAATCGTATTTCGGAAGAATGGAATAGCAAGTGTATAACATTCGATCAATCCTTGCCAGGTTTTCGGATAGAACCAACCGCCGCCGGTAAGCCACACACCAAAGTTTGTAATAACAAAAAAGAGGCTTGAGCTTAGAAGCGTAGCTCCTAGGATAGGTAAAAGTTTCTTGTACGATTTCAACCATAAACCTATGACTCCGATGAGTACAAAACTTCCATAGACAAAGAAAATGGTATTGTGAAATCCAATAACTATATCGCTTATAACAAGCGCAGCAAGCGGAATAACAAGAGCGACTCGTTTGTTAAAATAGACACCTCCGGCTAATGCCATCGCCGCAATCGGAGTAAAGTTAGCCGGATGCGGAAGAAGACGGGATAGCGCGGCGGCAAGAATCAAAGCAGAACCAAATAGAATATTACGCATACATCCTCCATCAAAATGAATAGGTTTATTATACTGCATTTTCCTTTTTGAATCAAATGACTGCTTTTAAAATGACAACTGCGTGCCCACATACAATGCCCTGCCTTTTGTTGTATAGCCGAGTACCTCAGAATATCGAGTGTCCAGAATATTCTCAACACGTACATTCAGCGAAAGATATGTATGAATCTCATAACGGACTGCACAATCAATAAGTGTATAATCGTTGAGCTTGAGTACATCAAGCGCTCCATAAGGACCAATTGCATTATTATAATATGCATCATATTTAGAACCAACATATCTGATATCAATTTGCGTAAGTAAAGCTGTCATCGGTTTATACTGAATATTTACGTTACAAGAACTCGGGCGACGTACCAAGTTCATTGTTTCGATCTCCCGAGTAACGAAGGCACCGTTACTATAAAGCTGGACATGATTCCCTTCAATATGTTGATTTTGAATATCTTCAGGGTAATAGGCTAGTTTACCTGTTATGAGAGAAGCTGAACCGGCAATTGTCAGAAAGTCAGTGAGATGGACATCAAATATCAAATCCAATCCACTTGTTGTCTGTTTTCCAAGATTGAGATACGTATCACCGCGATAATCATCTCTCATCCAGTTGTTTCCTAGTGTATCAAGACCAATATTTTTGTCCCAGAGATATACATATTCAATACTATTTTCTACTAGTGTGTGGAAATATGAAATCATAAGATACGCCCGATCACTCAACCGGTACTTCCACCCAAGCTCAACAGATGAAGAGGTCTCAGGATGAAGCAAAACATTTCCTCGTGTAATGTCCGAAGTGTAGTAGGTTGTTGGGCAAAATAGTTGATAGAGTGACGGCGCATTAAATCCAGTTGAAAAGGATATGAAAAGCAAGGAATTCTTAGAAACTCTATATGAAGGATTTACCTCATAGGTCAAATTATCTCCATAGGAGCTATGATGATTCATACGGAGTCCAAGAACAATAGTGAGGTTCTTCAATTCCTCAGCCAGAATTGTTCCGTCAATCTCTGTATGAAAGAGAATATGATTGAGTGTTGAACTCAAATGAAGTGTGTCTAAATTTGTTCTCGATTCATAGGCTCCAAATACACTCCCTTGATAGAGATATGATTGCTGCGTCATCGTTTCTCGTTGAGTTCCCAACCCTATGACCGTACGCACGGCAGACATACCGGCCTCAAAAAGGATTTCATGGCTCGAGGTAGTTCCTTTGAAGGTATCTTCAGAAAAGCTATGGTCGGTAGTCCCCAGCAGATCAACAACTGACGAATCATCTATGGTATGTCGCTGTATCGGAGAATATCCGCCGATGTACTTTAATTTCATTCCATCGTTTATAGTATACGATGTCCCGATAGTCCATAGCTGACGTTCAAAATCAAGACGGGCATTGTTGTCGTCTCTGAACGCTCCTTTGTCGATATCTGCTTTCTCCTGAACCTGGAGAAAAGACAGGTGCAAGTCCCAGTCTTCATTTCTAAAGCCAATTTTGCCGATAACATTGAGTTTATGAAAACCATCACGATCACGGTTCTTATAAACCGAAGAACGAGTAACCGTATCTATAGTCGCATCCAATCCTTTGACTCCAGAATTGACTAAAGCCGCATTCACATACATTCCAGCAGGCAGCGAATAATTAAGGAAAATATTTTCTGTCAGAGCAGATGTTTGAGATCCAAAAGTACCCGCCGTCATGTCTGCTTCGATATGGAAACCAGGTAATTGGTTTGAACGACTAATAATATTCACGACTCCGCCAATTGCAGATGAACCATATAAAGTGCTATGCGCGCCGCGAACAATTTCGATTTGCTCTGCATTTGCCAGTGATAATTCAATAAGATTCGGTGCATTGTTCGTGCTCGAGGGATCAGTCAGCCGAATATCATCGAAAAAAACAGAGGTCTGATTACTATTTGCCCCGCGGAGGAAAAGACTTTGTTGCATTCCCGGATTCAAAGTGGCACCAGTAATAAAACCCACTCCTTCCTTACTCAATACATCGCCAATATCATTCAATGGCGAAACCCGGAATTCCTTTGAAGTAATAACGCTTACATTACGACCGATATCAAACATCGGTCTGTTTACTCGTGTTGCAGTGATGACGATTTCATCAGCTTTGTAGATCTTTGTCGTGTCATTTTCGGCTGCAATGACCGAAACGGAAAAAAAGAGGATTGAGAAAACAGTTGTGTTGCATTTGTATCGCATAGAACATGTCTCCTTTGAATAATGATGTGAATGAAAAAAGCCCCAACCTTCATTAAAGATTGGGGCTTCACACTCATCAAAAAAGACATGCATGAATCACCTTCCCTCGAAGGATACTGAGGCACAATGCTCTGGCAGGTCTCCTGGCTCTTCCGATCTTCAACTCGCCTTCCCATGGCACCTGAGGCACCAAAGTGACTTTTATGTTGAAGATAGAATCCTGCGACACGCAGGATCAGAATTACAGTTGCGGGGCAGCTTCTGCTTTATCTCGATGAACTCTATGTACCGGGATGTACAGAATTCCCTTTTCATCCCGATGCACGCTGTGCATCGGGACACCAGAACTGATTATGAAAATGAACAAATTACATTGACGTTAACTTAGCAAACTTGAAAAGAAAAAGCAACACTATCGATTCACTCTCTATAGTAACTCAGGTACACCTTAGAACGGTAAATCATCCACTTTATCGGGACCAGCGTCTTCGGTTTGAGGCTGCGATGGAGCAGAAGCAGATGCTCCACTTGTATGACTCGCACCTTTAGAATCCAGCATAAGCATCTGATCTACAACGATCTCTGTGACATCCCGCTTAACGCCATTCTTATCGTCATAACTCCTATATTGAATGCGCCCTTCGACATAGACTTTGCTGCCTTTTTTCAAATACTCGCCCACAATTTCAGCAAGTTTCCTCCACGCAACAAGTTTATGCCATTGAGTTTTTTCCTGAACATTTCCATCTTGATCTTTCCATGATTCACTCGTTGCCATCGAAAAGGACGCGACGGCAACCCCGCTGCTCGTGTAACGCAGTTCGGGATCCTGTCCAAGGTTTCCTATAAGAATGATTTTATTAACGCTTTTAGATGCCATAGTGTTTCCTCCTTAAAGTAGGTAGTGGGTTTATCAAGAATACAGTTCAAAATTAGTGTAATTAAAAACGAATGTCAAGATTTGAGATCCGGAAATCAATAACTCATTCTGAACACGTGAATCCTATGGAGCGATAGGATAAATAATTGTTTTCCATTACTCGCGATATCTTGGATTTGATCTATTCGTTCTCCAGAAATAATATTATCGAGTGATGAAATATTTTGCAAAGCGCCCTCGCGCGTAAACCACCAGATCGTATCATTTGAAGCAGCAAGAATTCCGTTCGTCAGCATCGTGAACCCGCTGAGGCTGTGTATTATACCTTCGCCAACGCTTCCGAGATAGTTGCCAAAATAGTCATACACAAGTACTTTGTTTTTTTCACCGACAAAAATTCGGGAATTTGTTGCAACGAGCCTCAGAGGATTTTGAAGCTTGCCCTTTCCAGCATTCATATCACCGATTGCACGCTCGAAGGAGTTTTGAGCATTGAACTTCATCACGCGGATATTCTCGCCGTCAAGGATGAACAAATCTCCAAGCTCGGATAATGCAATATCAAGAGGATAACCAAATCGAGAGACAACATCGGAAGTATCTCTTGTAGACAGTGATGATATATAATTGAAATCCCGGTCGAAGCGTTGAATTCGATGATTGCCAAAATCGGAGACGTAAACATTTACTCCGTCCGTTGCAACACCTGTGGGTGTATCGAACGAAGACGATGACCAGCCAAACCCTCCAAGTGTTTTTGGAGCATCCTGAAGGTTAGAAAAAAGCGAAAGTTTGTTCTCGTCCGCGTCAAGAACAAATATTGATCCTTGCGTTCCCAGTTCAATGCGCGTTGCCCGCTGGAATGAACCGACAGCATAATCTTCCACTAGAACAGAATCAGCCGGCTGTGCAGATGCAGGCGACAACCAGGTAAGCAGACAAACCGCTACTGCAAATAATTCTGCCATGAATCATCCTGAATTTCACCGCGCTTTGTCGAATGGAAAAGCGTATAATCTCCGAAGCCGTTTCGATCGATAAACACGAAAATAACGCCGCTCTCAATTTGATTGTAATTCCATATCTCGTACGGTTTGCCATTTTCAGAACTGGGGAACCTCTGAATTTCGTCTGGTTCAGCATACAAAAGATACACTCGTCCGCGATCTGTCTGCCAGCCTTCTTTTCCAAATGCACGATATCGTTGATTTGCAGTGTGGACACGGTCTAAATAAATTGCACGGGTAAAATCTGTCTGCCCATGTTGCCCACTCTCGATGTCAGACCAAAATTTCGCAAGAAATTCACGCTGCCCTTCCACAGAAGAAATGTTCGAAAACATTTTAATTTCTTGATCCGTTGCCAAGTACTTCGCCGTTCGGAATTCTTTTGCCAACTCATCAGCGGTTGCTCCAATAAATTCAGCTGCCTTTACTGAGATTCGTGACGTCGCTTGTTTTACGTGGGGGTTATTAATAAAGAATTGCCTTTTGGCACTTGCGACCTCTTTCAGACAACCATCAAGAATACGAACTTGATACAGGTATTTGCCGGACGGCAGATTCATGATAGCAGTCGTACCGACTTCGACTGCATTTTCCACTCCATAGCGTTTTTGTCTGTTTGTGCTTTTTTGGATTTTGCCATCCTGATCCTTCACTGCTATGTCGATCGTATACAGGGAATCCTTATGGAGATTATACACTTCCGCATAGTGGAATACAACGGGATAATTTATTCTTCCAAAAACCAACGTTGGATTGGGAACAACGAGGAATGAGTTTTTATAAAATGGATTGGTCTTGTCGGCTGATTCTGAAATATTCGATGAAAGATCGAGATCGCTGAGCGCAACCATCTGCGGCCGGGGAAAAATCGTCACTGGTATTTTCACACTATCGTTGCGAGACGGGCTGGACTGATCGAACCCTCCAAGCTCCAACAGGTATGATCCACATTCCAGGACATAGGTGAATTTATTTACAATCGATTTATCGATTTGTGCCGAGAGAGTATCTTGGAGAACAAAAGGCAAGTGGAACCTCTCTGCGCGAACATATTTATCCGTCAACGTATTTTTAATTTTGATTCTTAATTCAATATTTCCCCTATATCCGGTCGAATCCTTAGCAAGAGCGATTTGTTTAGTATAGAATACTGTTCCAATTTCAAGAAAGGCTGTCGAATCACTTTGCCAAAATCGATTACAGACAACATTGAAAGTAAATTTGTCCGGATGTGTGTTCTGAGTATATACTTCTGCAGATAAAAGAGAAAAAAGGAATACACAGGAGAGTGATACTATGATGTTCTTCATTTGACCTTTCACCGTGAATAGAGTGTTCAATTTCTGTATCAAACTTATATAAATTACTGCTTTTTCCAATAGCAAACAAAAAAAAGCCGTCAATGATCAGTCATTGACGGCTCTCGAATGCAATTATCAGTTCTTGATGTTAGAAGTCTAAATGAATATCAAAAATTTGGTTTGCATCGAAGTATTGAACAGGTACGTATGCATAATCAACACTGAGCGGAACACCCAAGTATTCCTTTAGATCAACTCCAAATCCCATTGTGAAATTTTGGAAAATAGATTTTAATCCATTGGGGCTTGTGCTATATACATACCCGGCACGTAAATACAGCGAATTGACAAAACCAAGTTGGGCGCCTACTTTGTATTGGTCAATTCCATAGTTATCATTCGTAAATGCCCCGCTGAGCAATAAACCGCTGCTCGGGCCAAGGTCCATATGATATCCCAGCCCAATTTCGATGATAGAGGGCATCTGATAACTTGCTGCTTCAACTTTATAAGGCGTTAAACCGCGCTGTGAAGTAGGAACATCTGCAGCGACCCATAACCCAGAACCGCCGTACTGCATAGAAGTCCCGATGTTTTTTACACAAACACCAACACCAAGGCCCTTTACTCCACCGAGATTTCGGTATTGTACACCAGCATCAATTGCAATGCCGGATGCGCTTACCCTGCCAAAGCTTTCATTGACGATATTAAAATTCGCGCCAACGCTGACATTGTCAGTCAGTTGCTTTGAATAGGTAGCTCCCAGTACGAAGAACGTCGGTGAGATAATTTCACCTGTCCCATCCGTCTGGTCCTCTGTCGTCACATTGATGTCACCGATCCCAAAGGTACGCAGGGTTAAACCTACAGACCCAAAGCTTCCGAGTTTTGAACCTAAGGCGAGGTAATTGATACCGATATCTGCAATATACGACCGGTGGGAAAATAGCACACTTGCACCTGTGGAATTGTAATCAAGACCAGCAGGATTCCAATAGATGGCATCTACTCCCATCACGGAGGAAATAGGCGCTCCTGACATTGCTACCTCTTTTGCGCCAAGGTTAATAAGCAGTTCAGGAGCTCCTGAAGTTCCTGCCTTATCTTGAGCTACTGTAGCAAGAGGTGCTACAAGCACAAGTACAAATAACATGAATATTAGAAAAAATCTCATTTTCATAATTCGCTCCTTATAATATGTGTGGAGACAATTCACAGTCATATACATATGTTAGTATGTTGGTAAAACTTGTTCTTCTTGAACAAGTGCAAGTTTTAAGATTTTTACTTTTCCGATGTCCGGCATATCAACATGGACTATGTATATGCCGCTTGCAACTGGAATAGCTCTTTCATTTCGGAGATTCCAGGTTGCGAATTGTCCCATGTCAGGAGTCTTTTGAATAGTCCTTACCAATACACCGGCGAGATTGAAGATTCGAATTGTTGCATTTCCCGGTAAATGGTTGAACTTTACAAATTTATTCAACCGATTCCATTCTCTCGAATTCATGCCATAGTATGGATTCGGGAAGACATTGATTTTTTCAACATCTGCTTTTGCATTGTCTGCACTATACGTCGGTGCTGTTGCTGTGTAAATGAAGACATCGCCTGGAGCACTCGGTTTCATGCTCACGATTCTGAAGACTGTTCCTGTCTCCGGCAATCTCTTTGCCGCTGGTATATTTAACGGGAACGTTGGATCGGTTACGAGTCCGAGATTCCATCCAACAAGCACCATACGGGCAAATATTTCCGGTCCGCCGCCCGCAATATTTTTTGCACCTACAGTATCTCCAGCTACAACGGCTGCAGCGAAAGAATCATATTCGCCGGTGCCCGGAGTCATGGTTGAATTACGATACCAATAAATCCAATCTGTCTCAGGATCATTATTGCCACCCGAAATTGGATGGGTTGTACCATCGAGACCCCATACACCATCTCCATTGACATCATAGACAAGGGGAATGAGCTTGATATCATCGGATGCACTAGGACTCGTTCCGCAGTCCCATAATTCAAACGGAACATGCAAGATCACATCGTTTCCGAAAGCATCATACGCATAGCTGCCTGCGGCTGTAAAGCGTATTTCAAAATCACGACCCGAGAAACGTGGGCTGTTCGCGCCACTTCTTAAAACTCGTGATACGAAATAACTAAATTTAGCGTTATCTGCTGCACCGGTAACCCCTGTATGAATACCCCAATACGCTCCGCTCACTTGTTCAGTTGCTGGAGGACGATCTCCTGCGGGATAATTTCCTGTATTTGGGAAACCGCTGCTGTTAAATGCATAAGCTGCATAGACAGGTGAAGCAAGTGTTCCGCTTCCATTCGCAGTCTCAATAAAATCTTTAAATCCTGCTGGAGAGAATACTTTTACCTGAACTCCGTCGACTATCAGATAATTTGCATCACCAGATGAATTGGACTGGTCAGCTAATGCAACTCGATTATTATCAGTGGAATCGATTACACTCCAATGCGTTGCTGAACCAACCGTTTGGAATGTTACCTTGTATGTATGACCATTTAATTTATCCGGAGCAACGACGATCGGGTATACTGCCCCTTCACTCAATACGCCTGTGCTTGTATGAGTTACAGCAAGAGTATCACCGCTCGATGTTGATAATGACACTCCTGGGTCATTTGATTTTGGAACCACTGTGATGACAATGGGCTGGCTCTCTAATGAGGGGAATGGAGCCGAAAAAACTGAAGTCGGGTCATTCCACTTATTATTATATGAGTACGCTGAGACAGCAAAATAGTACTCTTGTCCATTCACAAGAGGTCGTTGAAGAATATTATCTCTATCGACCGTGTATGTTCTACTGATTCCACTCTCACTTCCATACTGGACAGGTGCAGTGACGATAACACCAGAATTAATATCCAACACCGGTGCTATAATAACTGTAACGTTATCACCTGGAACATCGTAGGTTGCTAAGCGCACCCACAAGCTCTTATCCGCGGATGGAGAAGGAAGTTGATAGACATTGTATCCCTGGAATTTGAAATTACTATTGTTGCTTGCTTCAATGACCTTTGCACCGGCATTTGCCCAATTTAATATTATTTCCTTATCCAGACTTGAGACTTCAGCCGTTGGATTAGGCGGTGGTGAGGGCAACACGAAGAGGTTGTTGAATGCAAATTGAGCAAATGTAGTATTGTATTTCAAAACTTTAACGCTGGTAAGATTATCTGCACCAACACCACCCACGAGTGCTATGACAACCTCAGCTGTGTCGTGGAGAGTGAGTGTAAACGGTCCATGGACGCTCACCATCCTGCGGTCACCTGCTTGTATATCAATTCCATCAATCCAGCCCTGTCGGGTTGTTGGATCGCCACTCATACAATAATTCGTGACGATATTATGAGCGGACGCATAACCGGATGTGGTATAAAACTTCTCATCAGCTGGATATTCCGGACGTGGAATACTACCGCGCATCAAATTATACCATTGCTTTGTGCCATCATACGTGGCATCATCCGGATCGCTGATTGGTGAATTAGCGGCGAAATAGTCAAACGCCGAAAGTGGAGTAGTGAGATAATACTTATATCCATGTCTCCATCTAAAGTTCACGACAGCGCTATCTGATGCATTGCCGGTGAATTTTGCAGCACCTTGGAGAAATGCATATCCCGCTGCCGGGGCAGGCAATCCTTTTGCTGCGTATTTTGCATCCTTGGTAGTCGAATTATAGACATATCCCAAGTTCAGCGTAGAATCACTTCCGGCATAATCATCACCTGCATCTCCATTATCCGGATCTGACCATTGAACGATATACATACTATCGATTTGTGAATTCGCCGGAGCGCCAATATTTCCTTTATAGATCAGCTTGACCTGCTTAAAGATAATATTATTGAGCGGTGTCGATGATGCATATGCCCACATAGTCATCTGCTGCTCAATACCCTGGGGGGGTGAACCAGCAAATACCAGCGTAACATTATTATCAAGATCGTTGCAAACATTCCAGATAGTTTTTGTTGCACCAGGTATCCCGGGAATATGGTGAGGATTTGTAGGTGAGAAACCACCGTCGTTTCGCACAACACCTACCGTATCGATATACCACGGTGCTCCTTTTGATGCCGGCCAATTTTTCCAATCTGCAAAATAGCTCGCAGCGACAGCTTGGATTTGCGAAGCAGACGGAGTTGCAACTATATTAAAAGTTGCTGCATCAGTTGTAAGATCCGGCCATAGTGAAGGAAAGCTTTCCACTGTCGGCGGCATATCAGGCCTCACTGCAAAGACTACCGAGGTCGGGGCTGTAAGAGGATCCACGCCTGTGCTATTCCCAGCTGCATCTGTGGTGATCGATCCTGCACGCATACCGTTAAAGTATGTATTACCGGTAATACGGAGCGATTGAGAGAAAAGACCATCATTACAGAATCCACCGAAAACAATGCCTTCAGCATAAATCGAGCCAACGCCTGATCCCCGCGGAAATTCTCCGTTCCATGAGGCAGCAATCAGAAAGTTGAAGAATCCATCTCCTCGCACAAATGAAGTAATATTATTTGCATTCATGAGTGCGTATTTCTGGACTCCAATATTGGTTTTTGAAAGATCTGTTGATCGTTTAGGATTTTCTTTCGCTGAAGAAAAAAGGAACCCACAAACAATCAAAGAAAGCAGCAAGATTATCAACTTTATTTGTGACTTCATAGTATCTATCTCCTGAACATTCAGAAATGTTGAATATTATAATTCTAATTTTGCACCAACGCGCAACTGGCGAGGAGCACCATAGTTCACAAATCCACCCAGACGTTGTTGGTTTTGATTATTTTGGAGATTTATTACTTGATACAACTGCTCATATGTCTGGCCGTACGTCGGATTGCTAACGGTTTTACCGCTTGCAACTGGATCACTCAACCATCCATCATCATACGCATTACCTGTGCGATAATAAACGTTGGTGACGTTTTGAGTATTCAACAAATTCTGAACGTACACATAGATGTTCAAGCTTGTCGAACCGATAGAAAACGTTTTATCCAATCGCAAATCAAGTTGATACACCCAAGGTGTTGTTGAGTTATTGATCGGCTCAAGCGGGAAACGTGTACGGGCATCACCGTCGTTCAGCAGCGAGCCGAGGTCAACACCTTGCTGTCCGCCTGTTCCGGTTGCATGTGTATAGGGATGGCCTGAGTTAAATGTGAACAGGAAATTGATACCAAATTGCTCGAGAATTGGACCTCCATCATTCTTCCCCCAGCGATAATCTAACGAAACAGATCCGCGATGCGTCTGGGCATAATCAGTTGGAACGACCTGGCTTGGTATTACTGTACCGCCAGTGGCGTTCAACAACGAAGCAGAACTGTTGGCAAATGAGTTTGTACCTCTGGCATCTTGTAATGTATAGTTAACTTGAGCCTGCATACGCTGAATTCTTCTTACACGCAGGCTAAACTCCAAACCCATAACCGTTTGGAAATCGCCGTTAGTGTATGCATAATAATTACCGACAGACGATCCTGCACCTTGCGGAAAATATGCTACTTGCAGCTGGCCGGTAATATCCTTATAGAATGCGGTCATATCGAATGCCGAGACATCACTAAATTGCTGCTGAAATCCAATTTCATATTGTGTTGTTCGAACTGGTTCTATATTAAATCCAAGGGGGTTTGTAAAGAAATGACCGCCCTGGAAAAGATACACAGCAGCTGCACGTGATCTAAATGTTGTGAACAATGGCGGTGCCTCGACATATTTTCCATATTGCAGATGGAAAACTGTCCTATCGGATGCTGGGAAAGAGAATCCGATACGGGGTTCAATATATGTAAAGGTACCGGTTGTGCTTGGTTGATCGAGGAGATATTGATCACCATTATATCCCAGGTCATTGACATTGCCAAATGACCAGCCATTTAAGTTCATAGCATCGAATCTTAAACCGGCACTAATAATCAGATCTGCCAATTCGATTTTATCTTGAATATATGCTGCCATAAAAGATGGATGTTTAGGACCATCCGGACCGCTTGTTAATGAATTACCAAATTCATCATAGCCATAATTGTTTACTTGACTCAATGATCGTAACAATTTGGCATATTGCGCCGGATCTCTGGCAATATCAGGAGCAACAACCACATTTGGATATACTGTTGAAGGATCAATATCATAGTGGGAAATAGTCCAATATTGATATGAAGCGCCAAGTTTGAACTCGTGTGTGCCCATGATAGAAATTACATCTGCAGATCCTTCAATTTTTTGGTTTTTGTCCTTGCTATATAAGGTAGCTACTAGAGCACCAGGACGGAGGAATGTGAATCCATTAAAATTATATGGTAATGGCGGCTGGGTCAATGTCGGATATGTCCAGCCATGCTGCGCTGCGGCATTACTATCTGAATACTGCATGAGATTATCACCAAACGTAGGATCATACCCTTTATTGCGTTGATCAGTATAATTTATGGTTGCTTCGAAGATCGTGTTCTTTGTAAGGGCATAATTAGCCTTCGCATTCAACAGCAAGTTGCTATTATCACCGACAAAAACTCGATCGAGATCGAACATGTTCCGGATTAAATTATTGTTTGAATTCTTAGAAGAAGAAAATGCCCCTGCCAAACGAACCTGGAGCGGTTTGAAATCAAACAATAATGTTCCGTTTGCAGAAAACCTATTATTCATTCTGCCCGGCACATTGCCATCGACCCAACTCACAAGTGCAGAATCGCCTCTGTGGCTGCTGCCAGCACTTAATCCGTTATCATAGAGATATCCAAAATCTGCGCCTGTCCAGAACCAATAACTTCCATCACGATCACGCGTGAAGTTATTTTCTAGAGCGGCAAATAATTTGATGTTATCGCTTAAGATCGGAGTGCCAACTGTCAAAACGTAATCTGAGTATCCGTAGGAAAAAGTATTGAGGACTTTTTTTCCGGGATAATTTCCAAAATTATCGGTTTCTGCAAGGAGCGTAATATTTAATTTGGAGCCGGCTGTTTTAAAAGTTTGAGATACTATACCGGCACTGGCACCGCCAAATTCAGCACCAAACCCGCCGGATTGAATTCCTATTTCTTCTAGAGCTTCCGGGATCGTGGTTATGAGATTACTATTGACGTTATTTCGCCCCACATTTCCTACAACATCACGAACATCGGCACCTTCTACCTGGAAACCGACTTCGTCGTTACGGCTGCCTCTCATATAAGCAATGCCGTTTTGTAAAACAACTCCAGGTTGGAGTGTAAAATAACCTTGCACACCGCGCACCGGCAGTTTTTCCATATCCTCTGATACCTGGACACGTACCGCGTTGGTTGCGCTTTTTTCAATCAAGGGTCGTTCTGCAACAACAACAACTGTTTGAACTTGAACAGATGTATTGGACAAAACAATATCAATACTTCGTGTTAACCCTGCTACAACTTTTACTCCCGTCATCGTTTTAGTCTGATACCCGATGTAGGAAGTTTTGATATCGTATGTTCCGGCAGGAACATTGAGGATATTAAATCCACCGTCAATATCTGTTGCGCTGCCGAAAACAGTTCCTTCCAAAATAATATTTGCACCAACCAGCGGCTCTTTGGTTTCTTGATCGGTTACTTTTCCCGATATTTTTCCATACTGAGCATACACAATGGTTGAACATAGAAAGGACATTAAGAGCAATATTGCATATTTTTTCATCATACAATCCTCCTTCTTTCCTTAGTCTTCTTTGAACACAGTTGCGTGAAGAGAATTTGCCACTTTATTGCCGCTGAGAACGACTGCATACCTACCTTCTGCAGATAATAGAGTCTTCGTCACAAGAGTGTTATTGAAGCGGCCATTTATTACAAAGCTTGGATTTGCACTAAGATCGGATTGGATATAAGCGGTATTTCCACCTATTGCAACAGTCGTACTATGATCACTTGTATCCGACAGAACAACATTTACATTTGTTGCCGTTGTATCATTTGTTAAATTGAGGAATCGAACGAGGACTTTTTGTGGGACATACGTAACAGAACCACTATACGTCTGTCGTTCCATGGAAAAATAATACGTGCGAACTAAATCTCCATTCAGAGGTTCATAAACACTGAAGACAGAAAATTTTGCATTTGGATCTAATGCTCTTTGCACTGTATCGCTCTTGGTACCATATGCAAAAACGAACGTCCGGGTTCCAGCAGCAAGATCTAAATAACTCGAAGCAGCACCATAACTTACCGCCGCAACTGAGTTTCCATCGATATTGACGTTCATCGATGTGCCCAGATTTGAAAGATTCACAAACTTAACATTAGTCCGTTGATCCACCGTGCTAATGGCTGGGTTGTCTGTTTCGACACACCCAATAATATAAAACGTCAGCACAATACTTAACAAAAGCGTTAGCCCAAACTTCAGGAAAAGTTTCATATTTCCTCCATATTATAAATGATACGACAGGACAGAATATTTAATTTATTTCTGTCTCTGAAAAGAAAAAACATGGGGTTGGTTACAAAAAGATAAGAATCTTTACGTGTGTAAAGAAATTTTGCACAAGAAATATCGCCACCTCCTTCTTAAGTTGTGTGCGTTATTAGTTAAAGGAATATATATCTTGTTGCATTATTTGTCAAGCTCTTTTTCATAAATGTTGAAAATAATTATACATGCGTGCCAATGAAAAGCTCTTGCGTGAAAAACAGGAACGCTATTAAACCCTCAAACGAATAAAGAAGTTCCTCTCAATTTTCTCCATAAAACAAAAAAACCCCGAGTGTTAGCTCGAGGTTTCTGAGTAAGGAATAGAACGTAAAGCGCTACACTGCTTCCTTCTTCTTTTTCGGGGATGTCTGCAAATTGAGATCGATATATTTGAGCAATTCCACACGTCCATCGCCGCTCACAATCGAAAAGGGTACAATACCGCGGCAGCATCCATCAGTCAACTGACTTTGGAAGCGCTCTTTATATGTTTCTATTTGCTTCCCTAATTTACTAAACGGCAGCTTATCCGCTTTCGTAAGAACAAGCAGGTAAGGAACTTCATAATACTCTAACCAATCCATCATCATCAGGTCCAACGGTGTCGGTTCTTGGCGTGAATCGATGAGCTGCATTGCTAAGACGACCGGTTCGCCACGCTTCAAAAAATCTTCGATCAACTTCTTCCAGCCTGCGCGCATCTGTTCAGGTACCTTGGCATAACCATATCCCGGTAAATCAACAAAATAGAAATCGTTGTTGATGATATAATAGTTAATCTCACGCGTCTTTCCCGGGATGGTGCTCGTGCGCGCAAGGTTCTTCTTGTTGCACATCTTGTTCAACAAAGAAGACTTGCCGACATTTGAACGTCCAATGTATACGATCTCGCGTAATTCGTTCTTCGGAAGCTGCCGAAGATCGACTACACCCTGCAAAAATTCTGCTGATGCAATCTTGAGCATACTTTTCTCCTACACAACAAAAGCAAGAAAGGATAGCAATATGCTATCCTTTTTTGTTCTCCATATTATTCCGCAACCGGAGGTGATCCTGCATTAGTCTCCGGTGTATTTTTCGCTGCCTTCTCAGGGATATCAGAAGAGGTTGCCGTATCGGTACTCTTCTTTGTTTTTGATGCACTCTTTGTACGAACAGCAGATTTCTTCGCCGCCTTTGCTGCCGCTTTTTCTTGACCAACATTAAAATCGACAAGTTCCAGCACAGCAAGTTCAGCACCATCGCCTAATCGTCTGCCGAGTTTCACAACTCGCGTATATCCGCCTGGACGTGCAGCAACCTTTGGTGCAATATCCTTGAACAATGTTGACACTGCCTCTTTGCTCCGCAGAGCTGCAAACACTTCACGCCGGGCTGATATATTTTTCTTGTCAGGTGCAATTTCTCCTGCAACAGCGTTCTTTGCCCGTGTGATAATTTTCTCTACGAACATCCTCGTTTCCTTTGCTTTCGCAACGGTGGTTTTGATCTTCTTGTGGACAATCAAAGCAGTGCACAGTGCTGCAAGCGTTGCTTTGCGATGGCTGCTTGTTCGTTTAAGTTTTCGCCCAGAATTTTGATGACGCATACTTCACTTTCCTTCTACGACTTAGTCGTTGCCTTCTTTTAAATATTTGTCCACATCCATTCCGAATATTAATCCATGCTGTTCAACTATCTCGGAAAGCTCTGCCAGAGACTTACGTCCGAAATTACGGAATTTCAATAACTCAGATTCACTGCGCCGTACCAAATCCGCCAGTGTTTTGATATTCGCTGAACGTAAACAATTGTGCGAACGTACCGATAGTTCCAGTTCATCCACAGACATTTTCAAAATTTTCCGTACTCTGCCCACTTCTGCTTCTTGTTCTGTTTCTGCTTTTTCGGCTTCCGGTTCTATGCCAAAATTAATGAAGAGCTGCAAGTGATCTCGTAATATTTTCGCTGCGTGGGTGACCGCCTCTTCTGGCGTTATGGAACCATCGGTTTCAATATCAAGAACAAGTTTCTCAAAGTCAGTCTGCCCGCCGACGCGAGTAGGTTCAACCGTGTAGTGCACATTCACGATAGGTGTAAAGATTGAATCGATAGCGATTGTTCCTAACGGGAGATCTGCCGACTTATTTTCTTCGGCAGGAACATACCCTTTTCCGCGGCCGAGGCGCAACTCAATCTCGAAGTCGGCATCTTTATTCAACGAAGCAAGATGGTAGTCCGGATTTAAGATTTCAATTTCAGATGAAAACTTTTGAAGGTCGCCGCTCTTCAATTCGCCCGGGCCTTTCACATGCACCGTCACTTTTGCCGCTTTTTTATTAATCGGTTTGATCCGAAGTTGTTTCAGATTCAGAATAAAATCGGAGACATCTTCGACCATTCCTTTAATGGTAGAAAATTCATGATGAATTCCTTCAACACGAATTGCGGTAATCGCTGTGCCGGGTAACGATGACAACAAGACACGGCGCATCGAATTTCCAATGGTCACTCCAAATCCTTTTTCCAACGGTTGAAGTGTGAATCTTCCCGAGGTAACGGAATATGTCGACTGTTCCAGTTCGACTCTTTCAGGCATTTGCAGGGTACTCATAGTCTTCCTTTTCCCGAGTTCATCGAGGCGGATAAAAGTTTCTGTCTCATAGTTAAGTTTTTAATTATTTCGAATACAACTCAACAATCAACTGTTCGTTTGCATTCAATGGAATATCCGCGCGCTCCGGAATATTCAAAAATGTACCGGTCATCGTCGCCTTATCAATACTCAACCACGGCAGCATCGAAGTATCTTTCACGCGTTTCATAGCATCATGGATAAGGGCCAACTTCTTGGCATGATCCCGTACTTGAATGACATCGCCGGGGTTAATAAGATATGATGGAACATCGACAATATGATTGTTCACCGTAAAATGCCGATGGACAACCAGTTGTCGTGCCGCTTTGCGCGACGGTGCAAACCCCAGCCGATAGATAACATTATCAATACGGCGTTCCAACATTTTCACCAAAGCATCGCCAGTACGACCCGACTGCTGAGATGCCCGATGGAAATAATTTCGGAATTGCGCTTCCAAAATCCCGTACATCCGGCGAACTTTTTGCTTCTCTCGCAATTGTACGCCATATTCGGAAATCCGCGATCGACGAGATTGACCATGCTGACCCGGTGCATAATTCCGTTTTTCAAGCGGACATTTTTCCGTTAAGCACTTTGTTCCTTTTAAGAACAATTTTTGTTTTTCCCGACGGCACAGTTTGCAGTTGGCATCAATGTATCTTGCCATAATTCTCCTAAATGAATTGTCAATTTGCGATATCCAATTTCTAAATTGAAAATCGGCAATTGGAAATATTTTACACTCTTCTACGTTTTGGTGGACGGCATCCATTGTGCGGAATTGGCGTAATATCACGAATCAATGTTACTTCCAATCCTGCGGTTTGCAATGAACGTACGGCTGCTTCTCGTCCGCCGCCCGGTCCTTTGATAAACACTTCAACACGGCGAAGTCCAAGATCACGCGCTTCTTTGGCAGCTGCTTCCGCGGCAACCTGAGCAGCAAATGGAGTGCTTTTCCGTGATCCCTTAAATCCGTTTTTCCCAGATGTTGACCACGCGATAACGTTGCCATACGTATCTGTCAGCGTCACGATTGTGTTGTTGAAAGTTGCCTTGATGAATGCTTTTCCGTTTGCATCAACATGCACTTTCTTTTTTTTCTTTGTAACTGGTGCTGTTTGTTTAGCCAATGAAATTATCCTTTTGAAAGAATCTCTACAAAATTATTACTTCTTCTCGAGTGCTTTTTTCTTGCCGGCAACTGTCTTTCGCTTACCTTTTCTTGTACGAGAATTAGTGCGCGTCCTCTGGCCGCGAACTGGCAAACCTTTACGATGGCGCAAACCGCGATAACAGCCAATATCCATCAGCCGCTTCGTGTTGAGCTGATTCTCACTGCGCAACGCGCCTTCCACTTTAAAGTCCGATTGAATGATAGCGCGAATTGCAGCTACTTCCTCATCGTTCAAATCGCCAACCTTCTTGGCGCCATCGATCTTTGTCTTTTCAAGGATCTCCAGCGCTGCAGAATGGCCTATACCGTATATATACGTGAGGCCAATTTCGGTACATTTATTCTTCGGTAAATCTACTCCAGCAATACGAGCCACGTTGTTACTCCTTGTTTATCCTTGCCGCTGTTTGTGTTTCGGATTCTTGCAGATAATCCGCACAACACCTTTTCGCCGGATGATCTTGCAATTCTCACACAACTTTTTTACTGATGATCGAACTTTCATAGAATGTTCCTCTGTTGCACTTGTACGATTTCGAAATTCAAATGTTCACTTTCGAAATTTATTTATACCGATACGTAATCCGACCTTTCGATAAATCATACGGCGACATTTCCACCGTCACACGATCTCCAACAAGAATCTTGATGTAATGCATCCGCATCTTACCGGAGATATGAGCGAAGATTTCTACACCGTTGTCAAGTTTCACACGGAACGTTGCGTTCGGCAGCGTATCCGTTATCACTCCATCAACTTTAATAGGTCCTTGCTTCGCCATTCTACCTTAGGACAAGGTGAGAATTTCTGCCTTGCCGTTTTTAATCGCTACCGTATGTTCAAAATGTGCCGACGGTTTTCCGTCTGCTGTTAAGACTGTCCAACCATCCGATGCTACTTTTACCCGCCAAGTTCCTGCGTTCACCATTGGTTCGATAGCAAGCGTCATTCCATCTTTTAACACCGGTCCCGTTCCTGCTTCACCATAATTTGGAACGGATGGTTCTTCGTGAAGCTTCTTTCCAACGCCATGTCCAACTAAATCTCGAACGACCGAAAACCCATTTTCTTCTACGAACTGCTGAATCGCATTCGAAATATCATGCACCTTGTTACCGGCAACTGCCTGCTCAATTCCTTTGAGCAGCGATTCTTCTGTCACGTGCATCAACCGCATTTTTTCTTCAGAGACTTTCCCAACTGCAAAAGACCAGGCACCGTCTCCATAAAATCCATTCTTCTTTGCGCCAACATCGATGGATAACAAATCCCCATCTTTTAACACACGCTTGCTCGGAATACCGTGCACAACTTCTTCGTCAATCGACATACAGAGTGTTGCGGGAAATAAATTATTTTTATCCCACCCGTATCCTTTAAACGCCGGCTCTCCGCCCATTGAGCGTATATACTCTTCCGCAACTTGATCAAGTTCTAATGTCGTAATACCAGGCCGAATCTGAGCACCCACTAACTTGAGCACGTCCGCAACGATTCTGCTGCTCTCACGAATTAACTCAATCTCTTCAAGCGATTTCAAAGAAATCATCACACTGTTCGAGGCTTATCGTCTCCCCCGAAGTTTACCACTCTTCATAAATCCATCATAGTGGCGCATCAACAGATGCGATTCAACTTGTTGGAGCGTGTCAAGCGCAACGCCTACAACAATAAGCAAACTTGTTCCACCGAAGAACGATGCAAAACCTGGCGTCACTCCCAATTTGATCATCAACGTTGGAAGGATAGCAATAATTGCCAATGCAATCGAACCCGGTAGTGTAATCTTTGTCAGAATATTATCTACAAATTCTGACGTATGAGTACCGGGACGAATACCAGGAATAAATCCACCCTGTTTCTTCATATTATCTGCCACATCTTTCGGATTGAAAGCGATAGCAGTATAGAAATATGTGAAGAAAATAATCATCAGGGCATACACAAATGAATATGACCAAGAACTATACCCAAACCAATTCGTTGACAATTCATTCATGAACTCGCTGTTCGGGAAGAACGAAAAAATAATTTGTGGAACGAACATAATTGACTGAGCAAAAATGATCGGCATGACACCAGCGGTATTGACGCGCAAAGGAATGTACTGCGTGACACCGCCATAGACTTTTCTTCCGACAACTCGTTTCGCATACTGCACAGGAATACGCCGTGTACCTTGGGTAATTAACACAACACCAGCAACAATGAAACCCATGAGGACCAAGATAACCAACTCGACAATCAAATTGCGAGTACCACCCTGCACAAGCTGGTATTCAGAGAGAAGGGCATTCGGAAACCGCGCCACGATACCGATAAAGATGATAAGAGAAATTCCATTACCAATACCGCGTTCAGTGATCTGTTCACCCAGCCACATCATAAACATTGTACCAGTCGTAAGAATAATTGTTGTGCTGAGATAAAAACCTAATCCGCGGACAGCTTCCGGTACAATAGGCATTCCACCAGTAGAAGTGCTCATCAGCTTTGCAACGACACCCGTTGCCTGCATCAATGAAATGGCAACTGTACCATAACGTGTGTACTGTGTAATTTTTTTACGTCCTTCTTCACCTTCTTTTTGAAGTTTAGCGAAGTAAGGGACCACCGCACCGAGCAGCTGAATAACAATCGATGCGCTGATGTACGGCATAATACCGAGCGCAAAAATTGCGGCATTGCTGAATGCGCCGCCCACAAAGAGATCATACAATCCGAAGAGTGTATTCTCGGATGATTTCTTAATGGTATCTGCTAACAAAACAGCATCGACACCGGGGACGGTAATGTGCGAGCCGATACGTACGATAACCAGAAGGAGCGTTGTAAAGAGCAACCGCTCACGAAGTTCCTGGATTTTAAAAATATTAGAAAAGGTTTCAGTCAGCTTACTCATGATTTCACAGTCGTCTTTGTAAGAATCGTGGCTTTCCCTCCGGCCGCTTCGATCTTTGTCAGCGCCGATTTGCTAAAAGCATGCGCTGTCACTTCTAACTTAACTTTCAGATCGCCGTCGCCAAGAATTTTCACAGGTACATTTTTCTTTGCTATTGTTCCGGTTTTATAGAGAACCTCGGGTGTTACAATACCGCTCTTCAACTTCTTCTTTTCATCGAGTATTCCAAGCGTTTCAATATTCACCACTTGTATTTCAGTACGATTGCGAGGTGTAAAACCGAATTTCGGTACGCGGCGCGTCAGCGGCATTTGTCCGCCTTCAAACCACATTTTAAACTTGTGACCCGAACGCGATTTGGCGCCTTTATGCCCCTTGGTTGCCGTTCCACCATGCCCCGAACCCTGTCCACGGCCAATGCGCTTTGTTTTTCTTCGCGAACCCTTTGCCGGCGTTAAATTGCTAAGAATATCTTTCGCCATTACTGCACCTCTTCCACTTTAACGAGATGCCGAACCCTGTTAATCATTCCGCGGATTTGCGGTGTGTCGTTCTTGACGACAAAATAATTCGGCCTGCCAAGTCCAAGCGCTTTAATCGTACGCTTGGCATCTTTGAGGTGATCAACGATGCTCTTGACCTGTGTGATTTTTATTTTCTTCTGTTCCGACATAGTAATAAGTCTTACCTGAGTTTATTGAAACAGTTCCTGAATTGTGATCCCGCGGCGCGCAGCAATCGTTTTGGCATCTGAAAGATTCAAAAGCGCCTGCATCGTTGCTTTCACAACGTTGTGGGAATTGGGTGAGCCCATTTGCTTTGTGAGCACGTCTTTTACACCGGCCATTTCCAGCACAGCACGTACACCGCCGCCTGCGATAAGACCTGTTCCGGGAGACGCTGGTTTCAGCATTACTTTTCCCGCTCCAAATTTTCCAATGACAGAATGCGGTATGGTTCCCTTGAAGATGGGAACGAATACGAGATTTTTCTTCGCATCATCTGTTCCCTTTGCAATTGCATCTTGCACTTCATTCGCCTTACCGAGTCCGACGCCGATATGTCCATTGCCATCACCAACGACAACGATTGCGTTAAAGCTAAAGCGACGTCCGCCCTTGACCACTTTGGCCACACGGTTGACGTTTACCAATCGCTCTTTAAGTTCTAGTTCGCCTGCTTTGACTTTTGCCATGTTTTTCGTACGAGTATTAGGAGTTAGAATTTCAGTCCACCTTCGCGAGCACCATCCGCGAGTGCTTTGACGCGGCCATGATACAGATAGCCGCTGCGATCAAAGACCACTTCTTTAATATTCTTCTCAAGCGCTTTTTTTGCAGCTGCCACTCCAATAAGTTTATAGCGCTCAATCGGAGTCTTCGCTTGTTTAACATCTTCGCGCAAATCCTTTGACAACGTCGATACCGACAACAACGTTTTGCCCGTTGAGTCATCGATGATCTGCGCATAGGCATGTTTGGCACTTCGAAAAACCACTAATCGAGGACGTCCCGATGTGCCTTTTATTTTCTTGCGGATACGCGCCTGTTTCTTGGCGAGGCGTTCCACAGTATTTTTTTGAATCATACGCTATTTTTCCTTACGTCAAAATCTCTTTATTACTTTGCAGCCGTAGCAGCAGCTTTACCAGCTTTGCGACGAATGTACTCGCCCTCGTACTTGACACCCTTGCCTTTGTATGGCTCAGGTGGACGGAACGATCGTATCTTCGCAGCGACTAATCCAACAAGCTGTTTATGAATGCCGCTTATCAAGATGCTCGTCTGTGTCGGCGCTTCAATCTTAATACCATCCGGTGCTGCAAATAATATTGGATGACTAAAACCAAGCAAAAGATTTAAGCGTGTTCCCTTCATCTCTGCACGGTACCCAACGCCGATGATCTCTAACTTTTTAGAGTACCCAAGAGTCACGCCGGTAATCATATTTTGAACAAGCGCACGCCACAATCCATGGAGTGCACGATATTTTCCTTCATCCGATTTGCGCGTAATGAGTATCTGCTGGTTTTTCACTTCCGCGCCAATATCTGGATGTACTTTTTCAATTAATTCACCCTTTGGTCCTTTAACGGAAATAGTACCGTTCTTCACAGTCACTGTGACGCCCTTTGGGATTTCAATTGGTTTTCTACCGATACGTGACACTATGCTCTCTCCTCTTCAAACACTTACCAGATATAGGCAAGAATTTCGCCGCCAACATTATCTTTTTTCGCTTGCGCATCCGTCATCACACCTTTGGAAGTCGAAATGATAGCAACACCCAAACCGCCAAGCACACGCGGTAATTCATTTGATCCGCGGTACAATCGAATACCTGGCTTACTGATACGGCGTAATCCGGTGATGACCGGCTTTCCATTATAGTACTTCAGATTAATCCGCAGAATATTCTGCTTCTTGTCTTCCAGCACCGTGAACCCAGAAACAAAACTTTTTTCTAAAAGGATTTTAGAAATCGCTTTCTTCAAATTGGAGGATGGAATATCCACCCTGCGATGCTTCGCTTTTGCTGCGTTGCGGATTCTCGTTAGATAATCAGCGATTGGATCAGTCTTCGACATCGATTCAACTCTCTTATTATAGTTTTACCAACTTGCCTTGCGAACACCGGGAATCTTGCCTTCAAGCGCGAGCTTACGGAGGCAGATACGGCAGAGGCCGAACTTGCGATAATAGCTGCGCGGACGACCACAGATGTTGCAACGGTTGTGTTGTGAAACTTTGTGTTTTGGCGTTCTCTTCGCCTTTACTCGCATTGCTAAGCGTGCCAAGCGAACTCCTTTGCTTTACTTATTTTGGGCTGCTGGTTGAACAATTTCTTGCCGTTTTACAAACGGCATGCCAAGCTCTTTTAATAATTCATACGCTTCAACGTCATTCTTGGCTGTGGTGACGAAGGTAATATCCATGCCGCTCACACGTGTTACTTTGTCTACATCAATTTCCGGAAAAATAATCTGCTCTTTTATTCCAAGAGTATAATTACCATGTCCGTCAAATGAGGTATCTGATAAACCGCGAAAATCACGAACACGGGGTAATGCGACACTAATAAACCGATCTAAAAATTCGTACATCTTCGCACGGCGCAAGGTGACACGGCATCCGATGGGAAGATTCTCTCGCAGTTTGAAATTAGAAATCGCTTTCTTAGATTTTGTGATGGCGACTTTTTGTCCAGTAATAGATTCCAACTCATGCACAGCTGCATCAAGCAGTTTTGGATCCTGTGTCGCTTGTCCAACTCCGATATTAATTGCTATCTTTTCTAATTGCGGCACTTGCATTCTGCTTTTAAACTGAAATTTCTTCATCAGTGCCGGTACTGATTCTTTTTGATAGCGTTCGAACAAACGCGCAGGCACGCCTTTTTCCTGTCCACCAGCAGCTTTTTTACCTTTTGCTTCCGGTGCAGACTTCTCAGCCTTGCCCTTGGCTCCTGATGCTGCTTTTTCGCCCTTGCTTTTTGCCGCAGGTACCGCCTTTTCAACTTTTTCCTTATTAGGAACTTTCTCGTTCGCCATGGATTACTCTCTTAGAACATCTCTTTACACAGTTTGCAGGTTCTCATTGTCTTCTTTTTATCACTCGTTGCATCTTTCACATGCGTATGTCCAATGCGAGTCGGTTTACTGCACTTCGGACAAATCACCATCACATTAGAAGCTCGGATGCTTCCTTCTTTCTGAACAACTCCGCCTTGCGGACTTTTCTGTGAGGGCCGTGTGGCTCTTTTAATAATGTTGACGTTCTCGATAATCACCCGCTGAGTATCGGGAAACACTTTCAACACTTTGCCTTGTTTTTTTCGGAACTCGCCCGAGACGACCAAAGCAGTATCATTTTTGTGTACATGTAAATTCTGCGCCATAATTTTTAGAGCACCTCAGGTGCTAAGGAAATGATTTTCATAAATTGACGTTCACGCAACTCTCTCGCCACCGGACCAAAAATACGTGTTCCGCGCGGCTCACCCTGTGCATTCAGCAACACGGCAGCATTCTCATCGAACCGAATGTACGAACCATCCTTCCGGCGAATTTCTTTCTTTGTCCGCACAACCACAGCACGCGAGACTTCACCTTTTTTTACCGGAGCGCCCGGAATAGCGCTCTTCACGGATACAACGATAAGATCGCCAACACCTGCGTAGCGTCTATCGTGGCCGCCAAGTACACGAATGCACTGGACGCGTTTCGCTCCCGAATTATCGGCAGCTACTAAATTCGTTTCTTCCTGGATCATTGTCTTCGCCTGCTCTGAAAAATAACCTATTTAGCTTTTTCAATAATTTCCACTAACCGCCAGCGCTTGCGTGCGCTCATCGGCCGGGTTTCCATAATCTTCACAGTATCGCCAATACCAGCTTCCTGCTTTTCGTCGTGCGCCATCAACTTTGTTGTACGGCGGAAATATTTTTTATAGAGTGCATGTGCAACCTGACGCTCTACCGCAACCACAATACTCTTCAACATTTTGTTGCTCACCACTTTACCGATTCGAACTTTGCGCCGTGCGCGTTTTGGAATTTCTTTTTGGATTTCTGTCATCATCATCTCACATTACTTAGGCTGCTCAACTTGCCCGGCTTGAGGCGTCGCTTGTGCAGGTTTCTCGGTTGATGGGTTCAATTGTCGGTCACGAAGAATTGTTTTAATCCGCGCGATTCCTTTTCGAACATGTCCTAATTTCATCGGATTTTCGAGTTGACCAATGACCTTCTGAAATTTCAGATGGGACAGGTTCTCTTCTTCTTCTTGAATTCTCTTCAGCAATTCTGCGTCAGAGAGTTGTCGCAAGTCATGTGCCTTCATCGCTTCGCCTCTTATACACCCTGATAATCGATCCGGGTGACAAACTTTGTTTTAATCGCAAGCTTATGTGCTGCAAGCTTCATAGCTTCTGCCGCCGTTGCACGGTTAATACCGCCCAATTCAAACAGAACACGGCCGGGCTTTATCACTGCAACCCAAAATTCTGGTGAACCCTTGCCGCTTCCCATACGAGTTTCCGCTGGTTTCTTCGTAACCGGTTTATCCGGAAAAATTCGAATCCATACTTTGCCTTCGCGTTTCATCATGCGAGTCAGTGCAACACGTGACGCTTCAATCTGTCTCTGCGTCACCCACCCTGGTTCCATCGCTTTCAATCCGAAATCTCCAAAAGCAATCGTTGCACCGCGCGTCGCCTTACCCTTCATGCGTCCACGCTGGGCTTTTCTATACTTCACTCTTTTTGGCATCAACATAGATCAACACTCCTTATTGCCGCGGTCCGATAATTTCACCCTTACAGATCCAAACTTTAACACCAATGGCTCCGTAAATAGTGTGCGCGGTTGCGCCCGCATAATCAATGTCTGCACGAAGTGTCTGTAAAGGAATGCGGCCGTCTTTATAATGTTCTGTGCGTGCAATTTCTGCGCCGCCAAGGCGTCCTGCACACATGACCTTAATTCCTTCAGCACCCATACGCATTGCAGCAGTAATCGATTGTTTCATAGCGCGCCGGAACGAAATGCGTCCTTCGAGCTGACCGGCAATCGCCTCTGCTACAAGAAAGGCATCCAATTCCGGACGTTTTATTTCATGAATAAGAATTTTAATTTCTTTTGATGTGACCTTCTTTAATTCTTCTTCGAGCTGCGCGATTTCTTTTCCGCTTTTCCCAATCACAATACCGGGTCGTGACGTGTGAATGGTAACGACTGCGCGCTTTGGAGTTCTGTCAATTTGAACTCGTGCAATTCCAGCTTTCTTTAATCGGTTGCGGACATAATTCCGCACAAGTGCATCTTCCTGTAATTTGTTTGCAAAACTTTTATCGTCGTACCAATTTGCATCCCAAGCACGAACGATTCCGAGACGAAATCCAACTGGATGTGTTTTTTGACCCAAGTGATCCTCCGATTAACTTTCGGTTACTTCTTTTGTTGCTGTTGCTGGTTCCGATTTCTTTGTATCGGTTTTCTTTGCATCGGTCGAAGCTTTGGCTTTTGGAACTATCGCCTTCGCTTGTTCGCGCTGCGCTACTATAATAGTAATATGGTTTGAACGTTTCCGTACACGAAAGGCGCGTCCCATCGGCGCTGGCAATACTCGCTTCGCCATCGCACCTCCATTGACAAACGCTTCCTTCACATACAAGGTTGCAGTGTCCACTCGTCCGCTTTCTTCCTTATTCTGCACATTGGAGATCGCTGAACGAAGAACTTGTTCTGCTGTCTTTGCAGCGGCTTTTGTTGTGAAGTGAAGAATGCTCAATGCTTCCTCTACTCCTTTACCGCGGATCAGATCAATCACCAGCCGCATTTTACGCGGTGATGTTCCGATATATCTATTTATTGCTTTCGCTTCCATGGCTCACTCTTCACATACAGTTCTTACGCTGGTGATGTTGTCTTTTCGCTCTTCACGCCGGGATGTCCGCGGAAAACGCGAGTCGGTGCAAACTCACCGAGCTTGTGTCCTACCATCGCTTCGTGAATGTACACCGGTATAAATTTATTTCCGTTGTGCACCGCGAAGGTATGCCCGACAAATTCGGGAATAATTGTGCTCGCTCGCGACCAGGTTTTGACAACACGTTTCTGGTTCGATTTGTTGAGCACTTCTATTTTTTCTTGCAGCTTGAGGTCAACGAACGGCCCCTTTTTTATCGAACGACTCATAGGTACTTACCTATTACTTACGACGTTTAACGATGTATTTGTTTGACTGATTTTTCCGCTTGCGTGTTTTCAATCCTTTGGCATACTTGCCCCAAGGAGATTCTGGATGCTGTCCTCCTCCGCCGCTTTTTGAACGACCTTCACCACCACCCATCGGGTGATCTACGGGATTCATCGCCATTCCGCGTGATTGAGGACGAATTCCAAGCCAACGCGACCTCCCGGCTTTGCCAAGACTGATATTTTCATGGTCTGCGTTACCGACTAATCCGATCGTTGCATAGCAATCCGAACGAAATTTTCTTATTTCTCCCGAAGGCAATTTTAACGAAACCCACTCGCCTTCTTTTGCCATCACCTGCAGGGAATTACCGGCACTGCGGCCAATTTGACCACCTTTGCCGGGAGTAAATTCAACATTATACACAAACGTACCTGCTGGAATATTTTTCAACGGCATTGCATTGCCGTTTTCAATTTCAGCCTGCGGGCCGGACATTATTTTTGCACCGACTTTCATTCCATGTGCTGCGATGATGTACCGTTTTTCACCATCAGGATAATGGATCAATGCAATGCGTGCTGCGCGATTTGGATCGTATTCTATTGCAGCAATTGTTCCAGCAATTCCGAGCTTGTTGCGCTTGAAATCTATAATTCGATACTGACGTTTATGTCCACCACCGCGGTGACGCGACGTGATACGTCCAAGATTATTTCTTCCACCCGATTTTTTATTTGATTCGAGAAGAGCCTTTTCCGGTTCTTTCTTCGTTATCTCATCAAACGCCGAGATAGAATAGAATCTCGTCGCAGGAGTCATTGGTCGTAATTTTCGAATTGCCATAGTCTCTTATACCTTTACGATCAGACGTTACCGAAGTAATCGATCTTATCGCCTTCTTTCAGCGTTACGATCGCCTTCTTCCATGTCTTTGTATGTCCTTCAAAGCGACCGCGTTTTGTCATCTGATTTTTACGCTTTCCTTTGACGATGACGGTGCGCACACTCGTCACCTTGACATTGAATTTCTTTTCGACTGCTTTGCACACTTCAATCTTGTTCACAGAGGTCGGGACCTCAAACGCATATTGGCGTTTGTCGCCGAGTTCTGTCATTTTCTCTGTGATAATTGGTCGAACGAGAATACCTACCATTGCCTGTTGTCCTAATTCTTCAAAGATTTTTGCAAAACATCAACGGCGCTCTTTTGAATAA